>NZ_JZWV01001024.1 GCF_000966975.1 Streptomyces katrae
GTGCGCAGGCGGGCGTAGGTGTCGGCGTCGGCGGTGCGGCCGCCGTACGTGACGTCGTCGAAGGTGCGGGCCGCGGCGCGGAGCTCGTCGGTGTGGGCGGGCAGGGAGCGGGCGGCTTCGGCGGCGGCCTCGTCGGCGGTGCGGCCGGGGCGGGGGTCGAGGAGGGTGCGCTCCTCCAGGGAGCGGACGACGGCCCGCATGCGTTCCCGCACGGCTTCGTTCCAGCGGCCGGCGGCGGCGTGGGCGTCGGCGGCCGCGCGGTGGTCGGCGGCGCTGCGGGGGCCCTCGTCGAAGAGGGTGCCGGCGCCGCGGGCGGTGCGGTGGGGGGTGCCCAGGCGCCACCACAGGGCGGCGACGGCCAGGACGACGAGGAGGGCGATGACGAGCAGGCCGAGGCCGCCGCCCGGGGTGGCGCCGGAGGCGCGGTCGAAGAACTCGCCCAGCCACTCCCAGAAGCGGTCCAGGGCGCGCTGGAGGAGCCCCGGCTCGTCCTGGTGGTAGATGGGCTTGGCCAGCTCGCGTTCGGCCGCCTCGCGGGCGGCTTCGCGTCCGGTGGTCAGCGGCGGTGTGTCGCCGCCGGCGATGGTGATGAGTCCCCCCGTGATCATGCGGCGCGTCAGCCTCCGGTGGGGGTGGTGCTGCCGTAGCCCTCGACGCCGGCGGCGCGGGCGAGCTCCAGGTCCAGGGCCTCGCGGCGGATGCGCTGGTCGATGTAGAGGAGGGTGGTGACGCCCGTCTGCATGGGGGTGGTGACGGTGGCGCCGGCGATGGCGCCGATCCCGGTGATGACCAGGACGGTCCAGCTGAGGGCGGCGGAGCCGTCGAGGAAGCCGCTGAGGCCGCCGGGGGCCAGGACCATGGCGATGGCGGCGAACGGCATGACGATCACGGTGGAGGTGATGGTCCGGATGATCCAGGTCAGCAGGCTGATGCCGAAGACGCGCCACCAGGAGCCCCTGACCAGCTTGGCCGAGCGCCGGAGGGCGGCGGCGGGCGTGCCGCGTTCCAGCATCAGGGCGGGCGGGGCCAGCGCGAAGGTCACGTAGAACCAGGCCAGGAGCACGAGTCCGACGGGGATGCCGAGGGCGGTCAGGGCGGCGCTGCCGAGGAGGATGCCGGGCAGGGCCGGGAGCAGGCCGGCGGCCAGGGAGCCGAGGAGGAGCAGGCCGGTGAGGCCGAGCAGGCGCGGGGCCAGGGGGCGTACGGCCTTGAGGGTGCCGCCGAGGGTGGAGGGCTGGCCGAGGACGGCGCGGCTGACGGTCGGGGCCAGCAGGGCGGTGACCAGGATCAGCCCGAGGACCTCGAGGTAGTACTGGGCGCCGTAGAGGATCCCGGCGTCGCCCAGGGCGCGGACGGCCTGCGCCGGGGTGGTGGGCTGGGTGTCGGGGACCGTGAGGCTGTCCATGGTGAGGCGCTGGACGGCGAGGAGCGCGATCTCGGACAGGGCGGCGACGACGAGGCTCACGGAGAGCACGGAGCGCCAGTGGCCGCGCAGGGTGGCGACGGCGCCGTCCAGTATCTCGCCGAGGCCGAGGGGGCGCAGCGGGATCACGCCGGGCTTGGCGGCGGGCGGCGGGCCGCCCCAGCCGCCGCCGGGGTTCCCGTAGGCGTACGGGGCGGCGGGCTGCTGCTGTCCGGGCTGGGAGGGGTACGCGCCCCAGCCGGCGGCCTGCTGCGGCTGCTGCGGCGGGGTCTGGCCGGCGGCGGGGCTGCTCCACTGTCCGGGCGGTGGCTGGGCGGCGGACCACTTGGAGTCGGCGGAGCCCCCCGCGGGCGGCTGCTGAGCGGCTTCGGGGGCCTGGCCGTCGGACGGGGATCCGGGCGCGGCCCAGCCCGGAGAGTCGTTCATCGTCGCTCCTTCACGTGCACCTGCCGTGGCGGGCGCGCTGGTCGGCTGTCATCGTGCCATGGGGAAGCCCGGGAACGACCGGCCGTCCCCCCTCGGATCCCGGTCCGCTCTTCACTTCAATTGTCGCGCGGATCCGGGGCAGACTGGTCGTCCTGATCGCCACGCAGGTCCGGGGGGCGATTTCCAGCCCTTTTGGCTGTGGGACAGCTCACCGCCAGGTAACGATTAGCTAATGGGATGATGTCAACCATGAAGGGACGCGTCCTCGTCGTCGACGACGACACCGCGCTGGCCGAGATGCTCGGCATTGTGCTGCGTGGAGAAGGTTTTGAGCCGTCGTTCGTAGCGGACGGTGACAAGGCACTGGCTGCCTTCCGGGAGGCCAAGCCGGATCTGGTACTGCTCGACCTCATGCTGCCCGGGCGGGACGGCATAGAGGTGTGCAGGCTGATCCGCGCCGAATCGGGCGTGCCTATTGTCATGCTCACCGCCAAGAGCGACACGGTGGACGTGGTGGTGGGCCTGGAGTCCGGCGCCGACGACTACATCGTCAAGCCGTTCAAGCCGAAGGAGCTGGTCGCCCGCATCCGGGCGCGCCTGCGCCGCTCGGAGGAGCCCGCGCCCGAGCAGCTCGCCATCGGTGACCTCGTCATCGACGTGGCCGGGCACTCGGTCAAGCGCGAGGGCACCTCCATCGCGCTGACCCCGCTCGAGTTCGACCTGCTGGTCGCCCTCGCGCGCAAGCCCTGGCAGGTCTTCACCCGCGAGGTGCTCCTGGAACAGGTCTGGGGCTACCGGCACGCGGCCGACACCCGCCTGGTCAACGTGCATGTGCAGCGCCTGCGCTCCAAGGTCGAGAAGGACCCCGAGCGCCCCGAGATCGTCGTGACGGTGCGCGGTGTCGGCTACAAGGCCGGACCCAGCTGACGTGCAGCCCGGCAAGTCCCGGAGCGGCTCCCGCCGGGGAGCCCTGCGGGGCGGCAGGCAGCTCCGTCACATCGCCGACGGAGCGCCCGGCGGCCCCCTGCTGCGGCTGTGCGCACGCCTCGTGCGCCGGCCGCTGCTCCCGGCTGTCCGCATATGGCGGCGCAACATCCAGCTCCGGGTGGTCGCCGCCACGCTGCTGATGTCCCTCGCCGTGGTCCTCGCCCTCGGCTTCGTCGTCATCGCCCAGGTCAGCAAGGGCCTCCTCGACGCCAAGGAGGAGGCCGCCCAGAGCCAGGCCGCAGGCGGGTTCGCGGTCGCACAGGAGAAGGCCAACACCCCCTACGCCACGGACGCGGCCGAAGCCGCCGACAACAAGGTCGGCCGCGACGCCAGCACCTGGATGAACTCGCTCGTCAAGCAGCTCGCCAGCGGCGGCCAGACCGCCTTCGAGGTGGCCGCGCTCGGCGCCGGCACCGGGGAGCAGGCCCCCACCAGCCAGGGCGTCAAGGGCGCCCGCGCCTCCGGCAACGTCGACCCGACCGGGAGCGTCCCGCTGGACCTGCGCAAGGCCGTCAACCACAACACCGGCACGTTCAAGACGTTCTCGCAGATCCGGTACACCGCCGGGACCGGCAAGCAGCCGGAGCCCGCGCTCGTCGTCGGCAAGCGGCTCACCGACATCAACGGCGACCCCTACGACCTGTACTACCTCTTCCCGCTCACCCAGGAGGAGGAGTCCCTCAACCTGGTCAAGAGCACCATCGCCACCGCCGGGCTGTTCGTCGTCGTCCTGCTCAGCGCCATCGCCTGGCTCGTCGTGCGCCAGATCGTCACGCCCGTCCGGATGGCCGCCGGGATCGCCGAACGGCTCTCCGCCGGCCGGCTCCAGGAGCGGATGAAGGTCACCGGCGAGGACGACATCGCCCGTCTCGGCGAGGCCTTCAACAAGATGGCCCAGAACCTCCAGAACAAGATCCAGCAGCTGGAGGAGCTGTCCCGGATGCAGCGCCGCTTCGTCTCGGACGTCTCGCACGAGCTGCGCACCCCGCTGACGACCGTCCGCATGGCCGCCGACGTCATCCACGACGCCCGCGTCGACTTCGACCCGATCACGGCACGCTCCGCCGAGCTCCTCGCCGGACAGCTCGACCGCTTCGAGTCCCTCCTCGCCGACCTGCTGGAGATCAGCCGCTTCGACGCCGGTGCCGCCGACCTCCAGGCCGAGCCCATCGACCTGCGCGACGTCGTGCGCCGCGTCATCGACGGGGCGGAGCCGCTCGCCGAGCACAAGGGCACCCGCATCCGCGTCCTCGGCGACACCCAGCCCGTCATCGCCGAGGCCGACCCGCGGCGCGTCGAGCGCGTGCTGCGCAACCTCGTCGTCAACGCCGTCGAGCACGGCGAGGGCCGCGACGTCGTCGTCCGCCTCGCCTCCGCCGGCGGGGCCGTCGCCGTCGCCGTCCGCGACTACGGCGTCGGCCTCAAGCCCGGCGAGGCCACCCGCGTCTTCAACCGCTTCTGGCGGGCCGACCCCGCCCGGGCGCGCACCACCGGCGGTACGGGCCTGGGGCTGTCCATCGCCGTCGAGGACGCCCGGCTGCACGGCGGCTGGCTGCAGGCCTGGGGCGAGCCCGGAGGCGGCTCCCAGTTCCGCCTCACCCTGCCCCGTACCGCCGACGAGCCGCTGCGCGGATCCCCGATCCCGCTGGAGCCCGAGGACTCCCGGGGCAACCGGGCCAGGGCCGCCGCCGAGGCCGCCGGACGCCCGGGCACCGCCGGCCCGGGCACGCACCCCGACGGGCGTGACGGGCGTGACGGGCGCGCCGACCGCGACCCGATACCGCCCCGCCCGGCGGTCGCCACCGCCCTGCCGGTGCCCGCACAGGAGGATGGAACCGGTGGAGGACGCTGACCGCCGCGGGCAGGCACGACAGGCCCGGCGGCAGGCACGCCGGCAGGCGAGGCGGCGGGCGGGGCAGGCCCTGCCGGGCCGCCCGCCGAGGGGCGCGGGCCCGCTCCTGGCCCTGGGGGCCGTCGGACTGCTCCTCGCGGGCTGCGCCTCCATGCCCGACCGCGGCGAGATCCGCCGCGTGGAGGCCTCCCAGGGGGTCGACTCCCAGGTGCGGGTCTTCGGCGTGCCCCCGGCCGACAAGGCCAGTCCGGCCGAGATCGTCGACGGCTTCCTGGAGGCCATGACCGGCGACGACCCCCAGCTGGCCACCGCCCGCAAGTACCTCACCGAGGACGCCGCCAAGAACTGGAAGCCCTCCTCGGCCGTCACCGTGCTCTCCTCCGGCCTCGACCGCGTCCCCGTCCAGGGCGAGAAGGACCCCGACGGGCCCCGCTGGAAGGTCACCGGCAAGAAGCTCGCCACCGTCGACGAACGCAGCGCCTACCAGCCGGAGATCGGCGGCAGCCGGTACGAGGAATACCTCCAGCTGGTCCAGGTCAAGGGGCAGTGGCGGATCGCCACCCCGCCCAGCAGCCTCGTGCTCGGCGAGTCCGACTTCCAGCGCATCTACAAGCCCGTCAACAAGTACTACTTCGCGGGCAACACGCTCGTCGCGGACCCCGTCTACGTGCGCCAGCGCAGCGACCCGGACTCGCGGACGAACCCCACCACCCTCACCGTGCAGTCCCTGCTCGCCGGGCCCTCCAAGTGGCTCGGGCCCGTCGCCTCCACCGCCTTTCCGACCGGCGCCGGACTGCGCGAGGGCACCAAGTCCCTGTCCTACGACGGCCAGAACACCCTGCGGGTCCCGCTCAACGAGGCCGGGGAGAACGTCGCCCAGCCGCAGTGCCAGAAGATGGCCACCCAACTCCTCTACACGGTCCGGGACCTGACGACCTCCCGGCTGGACCGGGTCGAACTGCTCCACTCCGACGGCAAGTCCTCGCTGTGCTGGGTGACCGGCTCCACCGCCGCGGGGATCGCGAACCGGCCGGTCCCGCCGCAGCACCAGTACTACGTGGACAAGGACGGCCGCCTCGTGCGGATGGTCCTCAACCCCGGTGCCGACGAGCAGCAGCAGGACAAGCCCGAGCCCGCCCCCGGGCCGCTGGCCACCGCCGCCGGGTTCAAGGTGGGCTCGGCCGCCGTGACGTACGACGAGAAGCGCGCCGCGGTCGTCTCCGAGGACGGGCACGGACTGTACGTCGTCACGCTGACCACCGCCGGAGCCATGCCGCAGCCGCTGCTGACCAGCCGGACCGGCAAGCTCACCGCGCCCAGCTGGGACGCCCAGGGCGACCTGTGGATCGCCGACCAGGACCCGCAGGGCCAGGGCCTGTGGCGGGTGCCCGGCGGGACCGGCACCCCGCAGAAGGTGGACGTCGCCGGACTGGACGGGATGAAGATCAGCGGGCTGAAGGCCTCCTCGGACGGGGTGCGCATCGCCCTGCTCGTCGAGCGGGACGGCGGCCGCAAGAACCTCTACATCGGGCGGATCGAGCGGCCCGAGGGCAAGGGGGACACCTCGAAGGTGTCGGTGCGCGAGCTGCGCCCGGCCGCTCCGCAGATGGCGGAGGTGACGGCGATGAGCTGGGCGCCGCGCGGCCGGCTGCTGGTGGTGGGCCGCGAGAGCGGCGGCGTCGACCAGGCCCGCTACATGCTGGCCGACGGGTCGATGGTCGCGGCGAGCCTGCCCGGGGCGACCGGGTTGAGCGCGATCGCCGCCTCGGAGGACGAGTCGAAGCCCGTGGTGGCCTCCTCCACCGAGGACGGCATCGTGTGGCTGCCGCCGGGCGCGCAGTGGCGCACCGCGGCGGCGGGCGGCCGGGCACCGTTCTATCCGGGCTGAGCCGGGCTGAGCCGGGCTGAGCCGGGCGGTTTTCCACAGGGGTCGCGCCCTGCCCTGGCACCGGGCAGGGTGGAGCCATGCGCGGGTGGTGGCAGGAGCTGGCCGGGCTGGTCCTGCCCGCCGACTGCGCGGGCTGCGGGGCGGCGCGCTCGCTGCTGTGCGGGGACTGCCGCGGGGCCCTGGGCGGTACCGGCGCGGGGCCGGTGCGTCCGGCGGTGCGGGGCGGGGGGCCGTCCCTGCCGCCGGTGTACGCGGCGGTGCCGTACGAGGGGCCGGTACGGGCGGTCGTGCTCGCCCACAAGGAGCGCGGGGCGCTGCCGCTGGCGGGCCCGCTGGGCGGCGCCCTGGCGGCGGCGGTGTCGGCGGCCGGCGGGAGAGGGGGAGGGGAGCTGGCGCTGGTCCCGGTGCCGTCCGCGCGGCGGACGCTGCGGGCGCGCGGGCACGACCCGGCGCGCCGTATCGCGCTGGCGGCCTCGCGGCGGCTGCGCGGGGCCGGGGAGGCGGCGCGCGTGGCGCCCGTACTGCGGCTGC
>NZ_JZWV01001025.1 GCF_000966975.1 Streptomyces katrae
ACTGCGGCTGCGGCGGCAGGTCGCCGACCAGGCCGGGCTGGGGGCCCGGCAGCGGTGGGAGAACCTGGCCGGGGCCCTGGAGGTGCGGCCGGGCGGGACGCGGATGGCGGCGGGGGCTCGGATCGTGGTCGTGGACGACGTGGTGACGACCGGAGCCACCCTGGAGGAGGCGGCCCGGGCGCTGCGGGCGGCGGGGCTGTGGGCGGACGCGGCGGCCGTGGTGGCGGCGCCGTCCGGATCGTTCGCCCGGGCCCTGATGCTAGAGCGCCGGTGGACTACTCGTACAGAGCAAAAATCTTGTGAATAGATTTGGAACTGCTGGGGAATGCGCATCGTTGCAGGTAGTAAGAGGGACCACCCACTTGAACGGAGGTAGGTTCCGGTAGCGGGTGCCGACAACCGGCATGGAGAGATATGTTCGGTTGTGAGGAACTGGCGATCCTTGGGCCCCCTGGTATCGGAGCGCCGGTCCGCCCGTTTTGGAATCTTCGTGTCAGAGGGTGTCTCTCTACTCCGAAGTCGGTGGGGTGTAGATCTTGCCGATGGGGGAGGAGGAGGTGAAAGTCGCCAAGTCCGAGGCTCCGGTGTTCACCGGAGCCTGGTGCGAAAGGGAGACGCTTCGCCGCTCGTGGCGGAGGTCTCCGGGAACGGAGTTCTGCGTGGACATCGTCGTCAAGGGCCGCAAGACCGAGGTGCCCGAGCGGTTCCGCAAGCACGTGGCCGAGAAGCTGAATCCGGAGCGGATCCAGAAGCTCGACGCCAAGGTGATCAGCTTGGACGTCGAGGTGTCCAAGGAGCACAACCCGCGCCAGGCCGACCGTTCCGACCGAGTCGAGATCACCCTGCGTTCGCGGGGCCCGGTGATCCGAGCCGAGGCCGCCGCCGCCGACCCGTACGCGGCCCTCGACCTGGCTCAGGACAAGCTGGAGGCCCGGCTGCGCAAGCAGCACGACAAGCGTTTCACGCGCCGCGGCACCGGAAGGCTCTCGGCGGCCGAGGTCGCCGACAGCGTGCCGGGCGTCGCGACGCTCAACGGCAGCGGACAGCCGGTCGGTGAGGAGACCGAGGACCGAATTCCGACCACCCGGATCGGAACCCTCGAAGTGCAGGGCGAAGGCCCGCTGATCGTCCGCGAGAAGACCCACTCGGCCCGGCCCATGTCACTCGACCAGGCTCTTTACGAAATGGAACTGGTCGGTCACGACTTCTATCTGTTCGTCGACGCCGAGACCAAGATGCCGAGCGTCGTCTACCGGCGCCACGCCTACGACTACGGCGTCATCCACGTGGACCCCGACGGGGCGTCCAGCTCGGAGGAGTCGGCCGTCGGCGGTGCCGGCGGAGCGCTCGGAGGCTGATCATCGATCCGTTGCCCCTGCGGAAGCCACGGTGTTTCCGCAGGGGCACCTGTATGACTCGTATGAGCCAAAGGGATTCCGCCAGACCCCCGTGTGACGGTGCGGGCATGGAATCATGGCGGGCAGTCAACCGGCGGCCGCCCCCGCCGGGTTGGCTCAGCAGCTCGGTACATGCAGGGGGAGGAACGATGGCGGACAGCTTCGGGCCGGTGCGCGGTGACGACGGAGCAGGCTGTCGCGCGGCGGCGGTGACGGCGGACCCGGCGGAAGCGGGGGAGCTCGCCGGGGAGCCCATCCGGGTCCTGGTGGTCGACGACCACGCCCTCTTCCGGCGCGGGCTGGAGATCGTCCTCGCGCAGGAGGAGGACATCCAGGTCGTCGGTGAGGCCGGGGACGGCGCGGAGGCCGTGGACAAGGCCGCCGACCTGCTTCCGGACATCGTGCTGATGGACGTGCGGATGCCGCGGCGCGGCGGGATCGAGGCCTGCACGTCGATCAAGGAGGTCGCCCCCTCCGCGAAGATCATCATGCTGACGATCAGCGACGAGGAGGCCGACCTCTACGACGCGATCAAGGCCGGTGCGACGGGCTACCTGCTGAAGGAGATCTCCACGGATGAGGTCGCCACCGCGATCCGTGCCGTCGCGGACGGGCAGTCGCAGATCAGCCCGTCGATGGCGTCGAAGCTGCTGACCGAGTTCAAGTCGATGATCCAGCGCACCGACGAGCGCCGGCTGGTGCCGGCGCCCCGGCTGACCGACCGCGAGCTGGAGGTCCTGAAGCTGGTGGCCACCGGGATGAACAACCGGGACATCGCCAAGCAGCTGTTCATCTCCGAGAACACCGTGAAGAACCACGTCCGCAACATCCTGGAGAAGCTCCAGCTGCACTCGCGGATGGAAGCGGTGGTGTACGCGATGCGCGAGAAGATCCTGGAGATCCGCTGACCGCTCCGTGAGCCCCGGGGGCGCGGGGCGGGCCTGGGCGGCGGTGCTACGGGCGGCGGGCGGTGAGTTCGGCCGTGACCGCGGCCGCCTCCCGCTCATCGGCCGCGCGCTCGACCCGTACGTCCTCGCACCCCACCCACCGGGCGGCCTCCCACAGCGCTTCGGCCATCGCGCCGGCCGCCTTCGGGGTGGTGAGGGACAACTGCCGGGCCACCAGGGTGCGCCCCTCGCGGCCCGGGTCGACCCGGCCCTGGAGCCGCCCGCCGGCCAGCAGCGGCATCGCGAAGTACCCGTGTATCCGCTTGGGCTTGGGGACGTACGCCTCCAGCCGGTGCGTGAAGCCGAAGATCCGCTCGGTGCGGGGGCGGTCCCAGACCAGGGAGTCGAACGGGGACAGCAGGGTGGTGCGGTGCCGGCCGCGCGGCTCGGACGCCAGCGCCTCCGGATGCGCCCAGGCCGGCTTGCCCCAGCCCTCCACCGACACCGGGACCAGGCCGGAGTCGGCGACCACCGCGTCGAACTGCTCGCCCTTGAGGCGGTGGTAGTCGGCGATGTCGGCCCGGGTGCCCACCCCGAGGGACCGCCCGGCAAGCTCCACCAGCCGGCGCAGGCACTCGAGGTCGTCGAGGTCGTCGTGGAAGAGGGCGTCGGGGACGGCCCGCTCGGCCAGGTCGTAGACCCGCTTCCAGCCGCGGCGCTCGGTGCAGACCACCTCACCGGTGTCGAGCAGCCACTCCACCGCGATCTTGGTCTCGGACCACTCGAACCACTCCCCGCCGTTCTTGGCGCCGCCCAGCTCGGAGGAGGTCAGCGGGCCGTCGGCGCGCAGCCGGTCCAGGACGGCCGCCGTCGAGCGCTCCTTGTCCTGCAGCACGTGCCAGCGGTGGCCGCGGGCCCGGCGGGCGCGGCGGCGGAACGCGAAGTGCGGCCACTCCTCGCTCGGCAGGATGCACGCCGCGTGCGACCAGTACTCGAAAGCGTGACTGTCGGACCAGTAGGCCTTCTCCACGGTGTCCCGGCCGACCGCGCCGAGCCGGGCGTACGGGATCAGCTCGTGAGAGCGGGCCAGGACCGAGATGGTGTCCAGCTGCACGGCGCCCAGGTGCCGCAGCACCCCGCGCACACCTGCCTTGCGGTCGGGCGCGCCGAGGAAGCCCTGTGCGCGCAGCGCGATCCGGCGGGCCTCGTCGGCGGAGAGAGCGATGATCGGCATCCCGCGAGCCTAGGGGGTGGCACTGACAGCGGGCAGGTACGGCAGCGGGGAGGGCAGGCCGAGGTCCGAGGGGAGGAGCCCGCCGACCCAGCAGTCGCGCAGGGTCCCCCGTACGCCGAGCGCGGCCCGCAAGGTGCCCTCGACGCGGAAGCCCGCCTTCTCCGCCACGGCGCGGGAGCCCGCGTTGCCGACCTCGGCGCGCCACTCCAGGCGGCCGGCGCCGACCTCGGTGAACAGCCAGCGGGCCACCCCGGTCACGGCCTCCGTCACGTAGCCGCGGCCGCGGTGCTCCTTCGCCGCCCAGTAGCCGATCTCGTACGCGCCGGGGCCGTGGACGTGTACGCCGACCGACGCGACCAGCGGGCCGTCCGCGCCGAGCCGCACCGCGAAGGCGTACTGCCGGTCCTCGCGCCACGAGGCGGGGGAGATCTCGTTCACCCAGGCCTCGGCGTGCGTCCGCTCGTACGGCGAGGGGACCTGGGTCCAGCGCTGGATCTCGGGGTCCTGGCAGACGGCGTGGACCTCCTCGGCGTCGGAGGGGGCGAACGGCCGCAGCACGAGCCGGTCCGTGGTAAGGGTGAGGGGCTCCATGAACGGATTGTGGCCGCCCCGGGTAACCCGGGCGAGGGGTTTTCGCGCGCACCGGCACCCAACGGGTCCCCCGTACGTTCTCATTCCGGGCGCCCGTGCCCTGCGGACACGGCGGACCTCCCGACGCGACCACGTCCTCGCTTACGATGGCCGTTGCGGTGGGGCCCACCTGCCGTGCCCGGCTACGTAAAGTGCCCAGGCCCGACCGGCAAGGAGACCAGCCTCAGTGTCCGTCCTCACCAAGCTCATGCGTGCAGGCGAAGGCAAGATCCTGCGCAAACTGCACCGCATCGCGGACCAGGTCAACTCCATCGAAGAGGACTTCGTCAACCTCTCCGACGCCGAGTTGCGGGCCCTCACGGACGAGTACAAGCAGCGCTACCAGGACGGCGAGAGCCTGGACGACCTGCTCCCCGAGGCCTTCGCGACCGTCCGCGAGGCCGCGAAGCGAGTCCTGGGACAGCGGCACTACGACGTCCAGATCATGGGCGGTGCCGCGCTGCACCTCGGGTACGTGGCCGAGATGAAGACCGGTGAGGGCAAGACCCTCGTCGGTACCCTGCCGGCCTACCTGAACGCCCTGTCGGGCCTGGGCGTCCACCTGATCACGGTCAACGACTACCTCGCCGAGCGCGACTCCGAGCTGATGGGCCGGGTGCACAAGTTCCTCGGCCTGGAGGTCGGCTGCATCCTGGCGAACATGTCGCCCGCGCAGCGCCGCGAACAGTACAACTGCGACATCACGTACGGAACGAACAACGAGTTCGGCTTCGACTACCTGCGCGACAACATGGCCTGGTCGAAGGACGAGCTGGTCCAGCGCGGCCACAACTTCGCCGTGGTCGACGAGGTCGACTCCATCCTCGTCGACGAGGCCCGTACCCCGCTGATCATCTCCGGCCCGGCCGACCAGGCCACGAAGTGGTACGCCGACTTCGCCAAGCTGGTCACCCGCCTCACCAAGGGCGAGGCCGGCAACCCGCTCAAGGGCATCGAGGAGACCGGCGACTACGAGGTCGACGAGAAGAAGCGCACGGTCGGCATCCACGAGGCCGGCGTCGCCAAGGTCGAGGACTGGCTCGGCATCGACAACCTCTACGAGTCGGTGAACACCCCGCTCGTCGGCTACCTGAACAACGCCATCAAGGCGAAGGAACTGTTCAAGAAGGACAAGGACTACGTCGTCATCGACGGCGAAGTCATGATCGTCGACGAGCACACCGGCCGTATCCTCGCCGGCCGCCGCTACAACGAGGGCATGCACCAGGCGATCGAGGCGAAGGAAGGGGTGGACATCAAGGACGAGAACCAGACCCTCGCCACGATCACCCTGCAGAACTTCTTCCGCCTCTACACCAAGCTGTCCGGTATGACCGGTACGGCCATGACCGAGGCCGCCGAGTTCCACCAGATCTACAAGCTCGGTGTCGTCCCGATCCCGACGAACCGCGCCATGCAGCGCAAGGACCAGCCCGACCTCATCTACCGCACCGAGGTCGCCAAGTTCGCCGCCGTCGTCGACGACATCGCGGAGAAGCACGAGAAGGGCCAGCCGATCCTCGTCGGCACGACGTCGGTCGAGAAGTCCGAGTACCTCTCCCAGCAGCTCTCCAAGCGCGGCATCCCGCACGAGGTCCTCAACGCCAAGCAGCACGAGCGCGAGGCCGTGATCGTCGCCCAGGCCGGCCGCCGCGGCGCCGTCACCGTCGCCACGAACATGGCCGGCCGCGGTACCGACATCAAGCTCGGCGGCAACCCGGACGACCTCGCCGAGGCGGAGCTGCGCCAGCGCGGCCTCGACCCGGAGGAGCACATCGAGGAGTGGGCGCACGCCCTGCCCGACGCGCTCGCCAGGGCCGAGGCGGCCGTGAAGGCGGAGTTCGAGGAGGTCAAGGAGCTCGGCGGCCTGTACGTGCTGGGCACCGAGCGGCACGAGTCGCGCCGTATCGACAACCAGCTGCGCGGCCGCTCCGGCCGTCAGGGCGACCCGGGCGAGTCCCGCTTCTACCTGTCGCTCGGCGACGACCTGATGCGCCTGTTCAAGGCCCAGATGGTCGAGCGCGTCATGGCCATGGCCAACGTGCCGGACGACGTCCCGATCGAGAACAAGATGGTGACGCGCGCGATCGCGTCCGCCCAGTCGCAGGTCGAGACCCAGAACTTCGAGACCCGTAAGAACGTCCTGAAGTACGACGAGGTCCTCAACAGCCAGCGCGAGGTCATCTACGGCGAGCGCCGCCGCGTCCTGGAGGGCGAGGACCTGCACGAGCAGGTCCGCTTCTTCATGGACGACACGATCGACGCGTACATCGCCGCCGAGACGGTCGAGGGCTTCGCCGAGGAGTGGGACCTGGAGCGGCTGTGGGGCGCCTTCAAGCAGCTCTACCCGATCAAGGTGACGGTGGAGGAGCTGGAGGAGGCCGCCGGCGACCGCGCGGGCATCACCGCCGAGTTCATCGCCGAGTCGGTCAAGGACGACATCCACGAGCAGTACGAGGCGCGCGAGGCGGCCCTGGGCGCCGACGTCATGCGCGAGCTGGAGCGCCGCGTGGTCCTGTCGGTCCTGGACCGCAAGTGGCGCGAGCACCTCTACGAGATGGACTACCTCCAGGAGGGCATCGGCCTGCGCGCGATGGCCCAGAAGGACCCGCTGGTCGAGTACCAGCGCGAGGGCTTCGACATGTTCAACGCCATGATGGAGGGCATCAAGGAGGAGTCCGTCGGCTACCTGTTCAACCTGGAGGTCCAGGTCGAGCAGCAGGTCGAGGAGGTCCCGGTGCAGGCCGAGGCGGCCGCTCCGTCGCTGACGAAGGAGCCGGTGCCGTCGGCCCGCCCGGAGATCCGCGCCAAGGGCCTGGACACCCCGCAGCGCCCGGACCGCCTGCACTTCTCCGCCCCGACGGTGGACGGCGAGGGCGGCGTGGTCGAGGGCGACTTCGAGGACGCCAACGGCGGAGACGGCCTGACCCGCGCGGAGCGCCGCAAGGCCCAGAAGGCGACGGGCGGCCGCCGCCGCAAGAAGTAACCCGCACACGCACCGCCCCGGCCGGGCCCGGACACCTTGGGGTGTCGGGGCCCGGCCGGTCTGGTTGTGCGGGGCCGCCATCTGCCCCTCGAGGGGCCTGCCGGTGTCTGCCCAGCCGCCTCGCC
>NZ_JZWV01001026.1 GCF_000966975.1 Streptomyces katrae
GTACCCGGCGGCGAACCACCCGATCACCGCCACCGGCAGCAGCGCGGGGATCCCCGCGTTCACGTCCTTGAGCTCACCGGCCACCAGCCGGCACTTGGCGCACTCCTCCAAGTGCCCCCGCAGCCCGCGCTCGGCCCGCATCCGCAGCCCGCCCCGCGCGTACGCGCCCAGCCGGTCCGCGTACCGCGCGCAGTCCCCGCCCGCACTGAGCGCGGAGCTCACGTGCGCCTGGAGGTAGGCCTGCTTGAGGCCCTCCCGGGCACGGGAGGCCAGTACCGCCGTCGCGTTGGCGCTCAGCCCGAACAGCGGGGCGATCGCACTCGGCGAGGCCTCCTCGACCGTGGTGTGCCACAGCACGGCCTGCCACCGCTCCGGCAGGCTCCGGAAGGCCTGCATGGCGAGGGACCGCTCGGCCTCGTGCATCGCCCGGACGTCCGCGCCCAGTTCCAGGGTGTCGTCCCCGGACAGCCCGCCCAGCGCGCCGCCGCTCTCCGCCCCCGCGGCCGCCTGCTCCGCGAACACCGCGAAGTCCTCGACCAGATGCTCCCGCCGCGCCGTCTTCGTCCAGGCCGCCGCGACGCGCCGTACGGTGGTCAGCAGATAGGCCCGTACCGACTGGTCCGGCCCCGCACCGCCCCGTACCGCCTGGAGCGTCCGCGCGAACACCTCGGCGGTCAGGTCGTCCGCGGTGTGCGCGTCCCGGCAGCAGGTCCGCGCGTAGCGCCGTACGGCCTCGGCGTGCCGGCGGAACAGCTCCTCGTACGCGCCGTCGTCGCCGCCGCGCATCCGGGCGGCCA
>NZ_JZWV01001027.1 GCF_000966975.1 Streptomyces katrae
CGACGGAGGCAGCTCGCCACCGCCCGCCGCCGGGGCGGCGTGCCGCCGCCGCGCGGGCTCGCGCTGGGCCGGGACCTGCCGGGCGGGCAGGCCGCCCTCCGGCGCCCCGCCACTCGCGTCGCCGACGCCACCGGGAGACTCGTCCCGTCCGTCAACGCTCATCGCGGAAGCCTCCGCACGACACGTACGACACACTCAGACCGGTCCACCGATCCAGCGTGTCACACGGCACGGCTGCCCCGGCCCGCCTTCCGCAGCCTCCACCCATCCGGGGACAATCCGGCGAATCTCCGGACTGCTCCTCACCCCTTCGAGTGACCGGCCGCTCCAGCAGCCCCGTTGACCTCCCGACGCCCGGCCCGCCCGGCCCCCACCCCTGCGGGGGCCGGGCGGACCGACGACATCAACAGCGGGGCGGCCGCGCCGGGCTCAGGCCGGCGCGCACCGGGCTCACGCCGTACGGGAACGCAGCCCCTCGAGCAGGATGTCCAGCAGCCGGGCCGAAGCGGCGGCCTGCTGAGCCGGGTCCGGCAGCGCGGGCGCGGCGGTCGCGATCACCAGCAGCACATCCGCCACCGTGACGTCGGCCCGCAGCTCACCGGCCTCCCGCGCCCGGTCCACCAGCCGGCCGACGACCTCCAGCAGCGCACCCGCGCCCGCGTCCTCCGATGGCTCGTCCTCGACCGGGGTCCGCGCGCCCACGACGCGCAGCTCCGGCGCCCCGCCCGCGACGGCCTGCCGCTGCTGCGGAACGCGCGCCGCGCCCTCGTCCTCGGCGTCCTCCTCGGCCGAGCCGACCCGCAGCACCTGCGGGGGCAGCAGCCGGCCCGCGCCCGAGGCCACGGAGGTCCGCAGGAAGCGCGACAGCGCCTGCCACGGCTCCTCCTCCTGGCCCAGAGCGGACTTGGCCTGCTCCGTCAGCCGGGCGGTCTCCTCCTCGGCTATGCGCCGGACCAGCACGTCCTTGCTGGGGAACCGCCGGTAGACGGTCCCGACGCCGACCCGGGCGCGCCGCGCCACGTCCTCCATCGGGGCCCCGTAGCCCAGCTCGCCGAAGACCTCGCGCGCGGCCCGCAGGACGTGCTCGAGGTTGCGCTGCGCGTCGACGCGCAGCGGCGTCGAGCGGCCGGTGCCATGGGTGGTCGAGCCCGCGATCACACGGCCGCCGCTCTCTGCGGACAGAGCGGTGGCAGAACCATGGAAATCGGAAATATGCATATGTATCCCCCGGTAATCATTTGTCTCCCCCCGGAGACACTCCCCGCCTTCGTGCCGAGGGGGGCCACGGTCATCAGGGCCCTGGTCCTACTCCTCGACGAGATACGAACATAGTTGAGCCAGAGTCAATTCAGAAGAGGCAGCCCCCGACGGAGCACCGCCCGATCGGAGCATTCACCCCCACTTTTCCGCCGCAAGCCCCCCGAATCACCCTCCCCGACGGCTCTGACCTGCGCACTTCTCAGCCAACTGACCCCTCTCGACCACCCCGCCCCACCCCCACCTCCGGTCACACAATTTGCCGGGCCTGTGGACAAACTCCCGGCCACGTTGCGTCATGGGGTGGTGAAGGCTGCTAACTCGCGGGGCGACGCCCCCGGTACCCCGCCCCGCACGCGCATCCTCGTCATCGGCGGCGGATACGTCGGCATGTACACCGCCCTGGGCCTCCAGCGGAAGCTCAGATCCGGCGAAGCCGAGATCACCGTGGTCACCCCCGAGCCCTACATGACGTACCAGCCCTTCCTCCCGGAAGCCGCCGCGGGCGCGATCTCACCCCGCCACGTCGTCATCCCCCTGCGCCGCGTCCTCGACCGCTGCCGCATCGTCATCGGCCAGGCCCAGCGCATCGACCACGCCAAACGCACCGCCACCATCACCACCCTCGCCACGCCCGACGAGGGCACCGGCGACCACGAGATCGAGTACGACGAACTCGTCCTCGCCCCCGGCTCCGTCTCCCGCACCCTCCCCGTCCCCGGCCTCGCCGACTACGGCATCGGGTTCAAGACCGTGGAAGAGGCCATCGGCCTGCGCAACCACGTCATCGAACAGATGGACATCGCCTCCTCCACCCGCGACCCCGCGATCCGCGACGCCGCCCTCACCTTCGTCTTCGTCGGCGGCGGATTCGCCGGCGTCGAAGCACTCGGCGAACTCGAGGACATGGCCCGCTACGCCGCCCGCTACTACCACAACATCAAGGCCGAGGACATGAAATGGGTGCTGGTCGAGGCCAGCGACCGGATCCTCCCCGAGGTCGGCCCCGAAATGGGCACCTACACCGTCCGCGAACTGCGCCGCCGCAACATCGACGTCCGCCTCGAGACCCGCCTCGAATCCTGCGAGAACCGCGTCGCCGTCCTCAGCGACGGCTCCCGCTTCCCCACCCGCACCGTCGTCTGGACCGCCGGCGTCAAACCCCACCCGGTCCTCGCCGCCACCGACCTCCCCAGGAACGAACGCGGCCGCCTGCGCTGCACCTCCTTCCTCACCGTCGAAGGCGTCGAACACGCCTGGGCCGCCGGCGACGCCGCCGCCGTCCCCGACATCACCGCCGCCGAACCCGGCAGCGAATGCGCCCCCAACGCCCAGCACGCCGTCCGCCAGGCCAAACAGCTCGCCGACAACATCGTCGCCGCCCTCCGCGACGAGGCCCTCACCGAATACGCCCACAAATACGCCGGCTCCGTCGCCTCCCTGGGCCTCCACAAGGGCGTCGCCCACGTCTACGGACGCAAGATCAAGGGCTACCCCGCCTGGTTCATGCACCGCACCTACCACCTCAGCCGCGTCCCCACCTTCAACCGCAAGATGCGCGTACTCGCCGAATGGACCCTCGCCGGACTCTTCACCCGCGAGATCGTCTCCCTCGGATCCCTCGAACACCCCAGGGCAGAGTTCGAACTCGCCGCCGGCGGAGGCCACCGCCACCACCCGCCGGGCCCCACCCCCACACCCCCGGGAGACGACAAGGGCTGACGTTGTCAGTGCGGTCCGCCACACTGGACGTGTGACCATAGGTGGGCTCACACCTGCACAGAGTGACGCCCCACGGAGTGACAGCAGCAAGCGACCGACCACACGGGGCACCTCCCGGCACCACCGGGAGGAACACCGCGACCACTTGCGACACCACGAGGCTTGAACGCAGTGAACTTCACGCGCTGGAGCGCCCGGTTTCCCGGAACGCAGCGCCGCGCCGCCGCACGGAACGAGCACGCCGCCGCCCAGGCCAAAAGGGGTGAAGGCTCCGTCCCGGCAGCCCGCGGCGCCGCCGCCCACCCCGTCGCGCCCCCCGAGGGCAGCCCCGCCGACGCCACCGTCTCCGGCACCGGCACGGCCCCGCTCCCCGCCGCACCCGCCCTCGACGAGCTCTCCGTCCAGGAGGTCCTCGGACTGCTCCCCGCCCTCGTCGCCCTCGTCCACGGCCCCGAGCACCGCGTCGCCTACGTCAACGACGCGTACACCGCCGGCTTCGGCCCCCGCACCACCGGCACCCCCGCCCACCAGGCCCTCCCCGAACTCGGCGAACTCGGCCTGCTCCCCCTCCTCGACCAGGTCCAGCGCAGCGGAAAACCCCGCACCGCCAAGAACCGCCAGGCCCCCGGCGGCGGCAGCTCCTACACCGTCACCTGCACCCCCGTACGGTTCCCCAAAGCCGACACCGACGGCCGCCCCGACCCCCACCACACCGGCATCCTCGTCCACCTCGCCGACGTCACCGACCACGCCGAGGCCGTCGACCGCCTCCGCGCCAGCGAACGCCGCCAGCGCGAGGCCGCCGTCACCCTCCAGCGCTCCCTCCTCCCCCAGGAACTCGAACAGCCCGACGACCTCCGCATCGCCGCCACCTACCAGCCCGGCGGCACCGAAGCCGCCGTCGGCGGCGACTGGTACGACGTCATCACCCTCGGCGCCGGCCGCACCGCCCTCGTCATCGGTGACGTCATGGGCCGCGGGGTGCGCGCCGCCGCCGTCATGGGCCAGCTCCGCACCGCCGTCCGCGCCTACGCCCGCCTCGACCTCCCGCCGCACGAGGTCCTCCAGCTCCTCGACGGCCTCGCCGCCGAGATCGACGCCAGCCAGATCGCCACCTGCGTCTACGCCGTCCACGACCCCAACGAAGGCCTCCTCGCCTACGCCTCCGCCGGCCACCTCCCCATCCTCGTCCGCGACGAGGACGGCACCGTCCGCCGCGCCGCCGACCCCACCGGCCCGCCGCTCGGCACCGGAGGCTGGCTCCACACCTCCGGCACCATCGCCCTCGGCCCCGGCTCCACCGCCGTCCTCTACACCGACGGCCTCGTGGAACGCCGCGGCGAGGACATCGACGAAGGCGTCTCCGCCCTCGAACGCGCCCTCGCCGGAGCCCAGGGCACGCCCGCGATCATCTGCGACCGCCTGATGCGCGCCCTCGGGGTCGACGCCGACCACGACGACGACGTGGCCGTCATGGTCCTCCAGCAGCCCGCCCGTACCGGAGCCGACGCCGAGCTCTTCCACAACGCCGCCCTCGAACTCCTCGGCGGAGTCGAGGCCGCCCCCCGCGCCCGCGCCTTCGCCCAGGGCGTCCTCAGCTCCTGGCGCTTCCCCGTCGAGCTCTGCGACCTCGGCGTCCTCGCCGCCAGCGAACTCGTCGCGAACTCCCTCCAGCACGGCACCCCGCCCATGCGCCTGCGCCTGCGCCGCACCGACCGCCGTCTGATCGTCGAGGTCACCGACGGGGACGACCACCTTCCGCGCCGCCGCCGCGCCGAACCGGCCGACGAGACCGGCCGCGGCATCTCGATCATCGCCACCATCGCCTCGGCCTGGGGCTCCCGCCGCACCCCCGGCGGCGGCAAGGCCGTCTGGTGCGAGTTCGCCCTCCCCGACACGTAACCCGGAACACGGAAGAGGCCCCGGTCCACCAGGACCGGGGCCTCACCCACACCACACACCTCTTAAACGGCGACCCGCTCCGCCGGCTGCTCCGCACCCTTGGCGGCCACCGCCGGACCCTGCGCCACGACCCGGCCGCCCAGCAGCGACGGGTTGTCCTGCACCGGGCTCAGCTGCCGCCCCAGCCGCAGCGCCAGCCCCGCGATCCCCAGCGAGACCAGCACGAAGATCCCGACGTACAGCATCGGAACCCCGGCACCCAGCGGCACGCCCAGCGGCCCCAGCGCCAGCGCCATCTGCTTGACCAGCGCAAACGCCGAGTTGTACTGCCCGACCGAACCCTCCGGAGCCAGGTCCGCCACCAGCGGCGCCAGCGTCGGCGACAGCATCGCCTCACCGATCCCGAACAGCGCGTACGTGCTCACGAACGCGGCGGCGGCCATCGTCGCGCTGCCGTGCCCCAGCCCGGAGAACCCGGCGATCAGCCACGCCACCGTCCAGATCAGCCCGACCAGCGCGATCACCCGCGACCGGCGGCGCTTCTCCACCAGCTTCAGCACCACGAACTGCGCCACGACGATCGCACCCGTGTTGGCGGCCAGCGCGAACCCGAGCGTGGACGGGGAGATCCCCGCGGCCTCCGTACCGAAGGCCGCCAGACCCGACTCGAACTGCCCGTAGCAGGCGAAGAAGAGCACGAAGCCCAGCAGACACAGCTGCACCATGGCCTTGTGCCGGAGCATCCGCTTCCAGCCGCCGCCGGCCGCCTGGGCCGGGTCCTTGGGCAGCGCGTCCTTGATGCTGGGCGCCTGCGGCATCCGCACGGTGGCGATCACCCCCGCCAGCACCAGGAACATCACGGCCTCGATGCCGAACAGCAGGGTGAAGCTCCCCGGCCGGGACACGTCGACGATCTGGCCGCCCGCGAGCCCGCCGATGCCCAGACCCAGGTTCTGCATGAAGAACTGCAGGGCGAAGGCCCGCGTACGGGTCGACGGGGTCGAGCACCACACGATCATCGTGGCCAGCGCCGGCTGCATCACGGCCTGCCCGGCACCCAGCGCCAGGGCGGACAGCAGGATCGGCACCAGGCCGGTGGAGAGCCCGAGGGAGAGCGCACCCACGGACGCGGCCACGGCCGCACCCATGACCACGGGCACCGGACCACGCCGGTCGATGACCCGGCCGGTGAAGGGCAGTGCGATGAGAGCACCCAGGGCGAACGCCACGAACGCACTCGTGGCGGCCATGGAGCCCAGCCCCCGCACCTGCGCCACATAGATGTAGAGGAACGGAACCGTGAAGCCGATGCCGAACGCGGTCAGCGCGTTCCCGGCCTGGATCCGCCGCATCGCGGCGCCCATCACCTTGGTCACTTCTCACCTGCCCTGATAGCTGAAGCCCGAAGACTTCATACCTAAAGTTCGATGTTTAACTCTACACATCGAAGGAGTTAGACGCCAACGGGTTCATGGGATACTTCGGACCATGGCTGACACCCCCGACGGCACGACCCCGCTCCACGAGCCGAGCCTCGACGAGCAGATCGCCGTCTACCAGCGCGAGTTCCAGGACCTGGACCCCCAGGTGGAGAAGGTCGTCTCGGCCCTCAGCCGCCTCAACCGCCGCATGAACGTCGCGTACGGCCGCCAGACGGCCGCCCTCGGCATCAGCAACGCGGAGTGGGAGGTCCTCAAGGCCCTCGTCCTCTCGGGCGCCCCGTACCGGATGGGCCCGAGCGAGCTCGCGAAGCAGCTGGGCCTCACGCCGGCGGCGATGACCCACCGGATCGACCGGATGACGGCCGAGGGTCTGGTCACCCGGGAACGGGACGAGTCCAACCGGGTCCGCGTGATCGTGGAGCTGACGGACGAGGGCCGCAGCAAGTGGCTGGACGCGATGCGCGCGGCGACGGTCTTCGAGGAGGACCTCCTCCAGGACCTCTCCACCGCCGAGCGCGGGGTGCTGGGGGACATGCTCATCCGGGTCCTGGACCGCGTGGAGGACCTCCAGTCCCGCGCCTGATCGCCCCCTCGCGGGCCCTGACCTCCCGAGTTGACACGCCCCTCGCTGATCCGTAAGGTTCTTCGAGTTGCCCCAGCGCCGGAAGGTTCTGAGGTCAACGAATCCGCCGCCTCGTTGCGGCAACCCACTCAGCACGATCTCCCACCGGGAACGAATTCGGCATGCCCGAATTAATTTCCGAAGGCCCGATTATCGGTTGCCGGGAAAATCCGCTAGAGTTCAGGAGTCGGAAGGGCCCAACAGCCCGGAAGACAAACCCCGCTGACTGGGGGTCAGGCCCGAAAGGATCTGATAGAGTCGGAAACGAAGAAAGAACGAAAGC
Source organism: Streptomyces katrae (assembly GCF_000966975.1). Classification (GTDB taxonomy): domain Bacteria; phylum Actinomycetota; class Actinomycetes; order Streptomycetales; family Streptomycetaceae; genus Streptomyces; species Streptomyces katrae. The sequence continues at coordinate 7,229 of NZ_JZWV01001027.1, forward strand.
CCGGAGGAAAGCCCGAGAGGGTGAGTAC
>NZ_JZWV01001028.1 GCF_000966975.1 Streptomyces katrae
TACGTCGGTGCGGTCGGCCGCCCCCGCGGCGGCCGCCGCGCCCCGCCGGCCGCCCGCCGGGGCCAGCGAGGTCAGCCCCACCCCGCCGACCAGCAGCACCGCCGCCAGCCAGCGCAGCCCCGAGACCGGCTCCCCCAGCACCAGCGCGGCCGAGGACATCCCGAACACCGGCACCAGCAGCGAGAACGGCGCCACGGCGGAGGCCGGGTAGCGGCGCAGCAGGTACCCCCAGGCGCCGAAGCCGAACACCGTCGACACCCAGGCGACGTAGCCGATGACGGCCACCCCGGACCAGTCCAGGGCCCGCAGCGCGGCCAGGTCCCGCCCGGGCCCCTCCAGCAGCAGCGACAGCCCCAGCAGCGGCAGCACGGGGACGGTGCACACCCACACCATGAAGTTCAGCGCGTCGGGCGGGGCGGCCTTGCGGGTGAGCACGTTGGACACACCCCAGCAGGCGGCCGCCGCCACGACCAGCGTGAACCCGGTCGCCGGGCCGGACAGGCCGGTGTCCGCGGCGGCGACCGCGATCCCGGCCAGCGCGACGGCCATGCCCAGCACCCGCACCGGCCCGGGCCGCTCGCGCAGCACGGCGGCGGCGAGGACGGCCGTGAACACCGCCTGGATCTGGAGCACCAGCGAGGACAGCCCGGCCGGCATCCCGGCGGCCATGCCGGTGAACAGCAGCCCGAACTTGGCGATGCCCAGCGCCACCCCGACCCCCACGACCCACTTCCAGGCGACCTTGGGCCGCCCCACGAAGAACACCGCCGGCAGCGCGGCGACCAGGAAGCGCAGGGCGGACAGCAGCAGCGGCGGGAAGTGGCCGAGCCCGATCTGGATGACGACGAAGTTGAACCCCCAGACGGCGGCGACGAGTACGGCGAGAGCGGTGTGTACGGGACGCATGGACCGAGCATCGGCCGCCCCCACCATGTAGCACCAGCGCGAATGACTTCCGGGATGGATGAAGCATTCCTTACGAGTGCCCGCCCGCACCCCCTACGATGGCCGGATGCTCGACCTGCCCCGGCTGCGCGCCCTGCACGCCGTCTCCGTCCACGGCTCCGTGGCTGCCGCGGCCGCCGCCCTCGGCTACACCCCCTCCGCCGTCTCGCAGCAGATCGGCAAACTGGAGCGGGAGACCCGCACCACCCTGCTGGAGCGGCGCGGGCGCGGGGTCGCCCTCACCGAGGAGGCCCGCCACCTCGCCGAGACCGCCCGGGAGCTGCTGGCGATCGTCGAGCGGGCCGAGACCACCCTGGAGGAGCGGCGCGGGCTGCCCGGCGGACGGCTGACGGTGGCCGCCTTCGCCTCGGCGGCCCGCGGGCTGCTGCCGGGGGTGCTGGCCGATCTCGCCGTGCGCCATCCGGCGCTGGACGTACGCCTCACGGAGGTGGACCCCCACCTCTCGGTGGACCTGGTGGCCCGGGGGGTCACCGACCTGGCGGTGGCCCACGACTGGGACATCGCCCCGCTGCCCGCCCCCGAGGGCGTGGAGCACGCGCTGATCGGCGACGACCGCTGCGACCTGGTGGTCCCGGCCGGACACCCCTTCACCGCCCGGCGGCTGGTGCGGCGGGCGGACCTGGGCGGCCAGCGGTGGGTGTGCCAGCCGCCCGGGCGGGTCTGCCACGACTGGCTGGTGCGGACCCTGCGCACGGCCGGGTTCGAGCCCGAGGTGGCGCACATGGCCGAGGAGAACCACACCATCGTCGCCCTGGTCGCGGCAGGGCTCGGGATCGCGGTGGTGCCACGGCTGGGCACCGGGCGGCTGCCGCCGGGCGCGGTGGCCGTCCCCCTGGAGCCGGTCCCCGTACGCCGGCTGTACGCCCTGTGGCGGACGGGCGCCTCCCGCCGGCCGGCGATCACCGAGACCGTCCGCACCCTCCGGGAGCACTGGCCGGCCGTTTCCGGCCTGCTTCCGGGGGACGCCGCTGGTGTCCCGGGGACGCGGGGCGCGGACCGGGAGTAGGGTCCCGGGGGTGCCGTACCACGCCTCCCGCCGGGCCCTGCTCGCCGCCGCGGCCATGGCCGCCGCCACGGCCGCCGGTGCCGCCTCCTCCGCCGTGGGCTCC
>NZ_JZWV01001029.1 GCF_000966975.1 Streptomyces katrae
CACCCCCGACGACCCGCGTCCCTCCGGCAGCGCGCCGGGCCGCCGCCCGGACCGGGAGCGGCTGCGCGCCCTGACGGCCTCGATGGGGCTGCCCGAGCTGGTGGGCCAGCTGTTCGTGTCCCGGGCGTACGGGCACTCGGCGACCGACCCCGACCCGGCCGACGCCGACCTGAACCAGGCCCAGTTCGGGGTGCGCACCGCCGCCGAACTGGTGGCCCGCTACCACCTCGGCGGGATCGTCTACTTCGCCTGGGCGCACAACACCCGCTCCCCGCACCAGATCGCCGCCCTCTCCAACGGCCTCCAGCGGGCCGCGGCCGGCTCCGGCGCCGGGGTCCCGCTGCTGCTCTCCGTCGACCAGGAGCACGGGGCCGTCGCCCGGATCGGCCGGCCCGCGACCCTGCTGCCGGGGGCGATGGCGCTCGGCGCGGGCGGCTCCCCCGCCGACGCCCGCCGGGCGGCCCGGGTGGCGGGGGCGGAGCTGGCCGCGCTGGGCATCCGGCAGGACTACGCGCCGGTGGCCGACGTGAACGTGAATCCGGCCAATCCGGTGATCGGGGTGCGCTCCTTCGGCTCCGACCCGGACGCGGTCGCGGAGCTGGCCGCCGCCCAGGTGCGCGGCTACCAGGGGGCGGGGGTGGCGGCGACGGCGAAGCACTTCCCGGGGCACGGGGACACCGAGACCGACAGCCACGTCGGACTGCCGGTGATGCGGCACAGCCGCGCCCAGTGGGAGGAGCTGGACGAGCCGCCGTTCCGGGCGGCCGTGGAGGCGGGCGCGGACGTGGTGATGACGGCGCACATCGTCTTCCCCGCGCTCGATCCCTCGGGGGACCCGGCCACCCTCTCGCGGCCGATCGTGACCGGCATCCTGCGCGAACGCCTGGGCTTCCGGGGAGTGGTGGTGACCGACGCCCTCGACATGGCGGGGGTCCGCCAGAAGTACGGGGACGACCGGGTGCCGGTACTGGCCCTGAAGGCGGGCTGCGACCAGCTGCTGAACGCGCCCGACCTGGGGCTGGCGTACCGCAGCGTGCTGGCGGCCGTCGGATCGGGCGAGCTCACCCGGGAGCGGATCGAGGAGTCGGTGCTGCGGATCCTGGAGGTCAAGGCCCGCCGGGGCCTGTTCGACGACCCGTACGCCGACGAGGAGCGGGTGGACGCGGTGGTGGGCACCGGGGAGCACCTGGCGGCGGCCGACACGATCGCGGCCGGTACGACCACCCTGCTGGCCAATCCGCGCGGGCTGCTGCCCCTGGACGCGGCTTCCGGGCCCCGGCTGCTGGTGACGGGCGCCGAGCCGCCCTCCCCCACGGGCACGACGGGACCTCCCGTGCAGGTCCTCGCGCGGGAGCTGACGGCCCTGGGCTGCCGGGCGCAGGCCCTGTCCGCCGATCAGGCGGTGGCGGCCGCGCCGGGCCACGCGGCGGTGGTGGTGTGCACGTACAACGTCCCGGAGGGGGAGAGCCCGCAGCGCACGCTGGTGGCGGACCTGGTCGCGACGGGCGTCCCGGTGGTGCTGGTGGCGGTCCGCAATCCGTACGACCCGGCCCGGCTGCCGGAGTGCGCGGCCGAGGTGGCCACGTACACCTGGACGGACGTGGAACTGCGGGCGGCTGCCCGGGTGCTGACGGGGGCGCGGCGGCCGTCCGGCCGGCTCCCCGTCCCCGTCCCGGGCCGCTATCCGCTGGGCCACGGGCTGGAGTACTGACGCACCCCGGCCCGCGGCCCCGCGGGTCCGGCCACGGCTACGGCTACGGCCGCAGGGAGTCGTGGCGCAGGTCGGTCCGGTCGAGCTCCGGGTCCGGTGCGGCCAGCGGGGCCGGCTGCGGGGCGGCCTTCGCCGCGTCCGACGCGCTCGCGGCGGGGGCGACTCCGGCCCACTGCTGGATCCGTGCGGTGGCCAGGGCCTTCTCGCCGTCCTGGAGCTTGGAGACGTTGGCCCCGTGGTTGGCGCCCGGTGCGATCATCACGTAGCTGTCGGTCGCCCCGTAGCCGATGTGGAAGGGCTCGGCGCCCCACGGGTCGTTCTGCCCGTACACGAACAGCATCTGGTGGGCGTTGTTCCGCACCCAGTTGTCCACGTCCGCCATGGCCCCCGGCTGGAAGGCCATGGGGATGTCGCGCGGGACGAAGCTGCGCGGCGGCTGGTAGCCGTAGCGGCTCAGGTCCTTGAGCCAGGGCTGCTTGATGTCGGGCGAGCCGAGCTGGGTGCCGGCCTGGTAGTAGTACGGCGTGAACGTCTCCAGGCCCTGGTCGGCGTAGGCCGAGAAGCCGGAGATGGTGTCGACGCTGTCCCAGATCTGCTGGTCGGTCGCGGTCTTGGCGTCCGGGATCGTCCCGCAGTCGGAGAGCAGGCTGTACTGCCAGAAGGCCCAGGTGTAGTCGAGGACGACGGCCTCGAAGGACTTGTCCAGGCTGCCGACGGTGTTGAAGGTCCAGCCGTTGGCGGCCGCGGCCTCCTTGTACTTGGCCTCCAGCGGCTCGCGGCGGATCAGGGCCTCGCGCTGGACGGCGGCCAGCTTGTCCCGGCACTCCTTGGTGCCGACCTTGGTGAAGAACCGGTCGTAGGCCGAGTCCTCCTTGTTGACCACGTCGTTGGGCGCGACGTAGGCGACCACGCCGTCCATGTCGCGCGGGTAGAAGCGCTCGAAGTACGTCGCCGTCATGCCGCCCTTGCTGGCGCCGGTGGCGAGCCAGTTCTTCGTGTAGATCTTCTTCAGGGCGGTGAAGATGCGGTGCTGGTCGCTGGCGGCCTGCCAGATGTCGAGCTTCGACCAGTCCGCCGGATCGGGGCGGGACGGGTTGAAGAATCGATACTCCATGGACACCTGGTTGCCGTCGACTATGGTCGTCGGCTCGGCGCGGCGCGGGTTGGTGTTGACGTTGTAGCCGGAGGTGTAGAACACGGTCGGCCGGGACTCGTCCTTGTGCAGCAGGGTGATGCGCTGCTTGAAGGTGCCCTTCGACGGCTGCCGGTGGTCGATCGGCTGCTCGTAGTTCAGTACGAAGAACCGGTAGCCGGGGTACGGCTTCTCCTCGATCAGGCTCATGCCCGGGATGGCGAGGATCCGGTCCTTGATGTCCGCGGTGGCGCCCTGCCCCGCGGTGGTCGGCGCGGCGGCGGCCGGCTCGGCGGCGGTGGCCGCCTGAGCCGTCAGGCCGGCCGAGCCGAAGGTGCCGATGAGCACCGTGAGCGGCAGCAGCCGGCCAAGCGTCTTGCGCATGCACTCTCCCCATTCGGTCCACTGGTGGTCGCCGTGAACCTAGCGGGGTCAACACGCCCGTGAACAGTACTGGTTGGGCCGCTGCGTCAGCACAGGATCCAGCCGGATTCCACGGATCCGGCCGCGACGCCCCCCTTTACATACACACACCGGCTGATCGCACCCACGGTGACGGGGCCCGCATAGCGGGTGAATTGCCCCGCATCGCCCACCGGGACGCCGCCGCGCGGCTGAACGCTCACCGCGAGGTGGCGGCGCTCCCCCGGGTGCAGGGCGACGTTCACCGCGCAGACCTGCGTCCGGCTCCTGTACACGCGCACCTCGGCATCCGGCAGCGGCAGCGTGGCCACCAGCCCGCCCGGGCATCCGCCGGTGGCGGCCGCCGCCTGCGGCGCCGCGGCGAACACCCCGCCGACGGCCAGCCACAGCGCCGCCCCGAACACCCCGAGGGAGACCCCCCGCGCCCGCGCCCCGCGCGCCTTCCACCCCTGGAACACCCTGCCCCCCGATCGGTCGTACGCAATACGTACTGACGTACGTACGACGCGCCTGGTCACCGGAAGGTTGCACTACCCTGGGCGATCGACCGAATGCCCACCGTAATCACGAAAGGCGTCCTCCCATGACGACCGACCTGCTCGACCGGAAGCTGGAGCGCGCGTTCGCGCACCTGGACGCCGACGACAACGGCGTGATCGACGAGAAGGACATGATCGCGCTCGGCTCCCGGCTGCTGACGGCGCTGGCCGAACCCGCCGACTCCCCCAAGGCCGCCGAGGTCTTCCGCGGACTCACCGACTTCTGGGTGGACCTCTTCAACGAGCTGGGCGTGGGCCAGGACCAGAAGCTGACGCCCGAGCAGTACCGGGACGGGATGACCCGCCTCTACAAGGACGGCGGCCCGGCGTACGAGAAGTCGTTCCGGCCGATGATGAAGGCGATGCTCACGGTGGTGGACACCAACGGGGACGGGCACATCAGCCCCGAGGAGTTCCACAAGGCGCAGCTGGCCTTCGACACCCGGCTGGAGCCGGCCGCCGCGGACGCCCTCTTCGAGCGGATCGACAAGAACCACGACGGGTACCTGTCGGTGGACGAACTCCTCGACGCGGTACGCGAGTACTACACCGGTGAAGACGAGGACGCCCCGGGCAATCTGCTCTTCGGCGAGCTCTGATACCCGGGGCGTACTCCAGACGGGTGCGCCTACGCGGCGGCGGCCGGCTCCTCCTCGCCCGCGAAGGTCCGCCACAGCACGGAGTACCGGCCGCCCTTGGCCAGCAGTTCGGCGTGGCTGCCGTCCTCGACGACCCGGCCGCGCTCCATGACCACCACCCGGTCCGCGCGGGCGGCGGTGGTCAGCCGGTGCGCGACCACCAGGGTGGTGCGCTTGCCCGCCAGCCGGTCGGTGGCCTGGTTGACCTGGGCCTCGGTGGCCAGGTCCAGGGCGGCGGTGGCCTCGTCGAGCAGCAGTACGTCCGGGTCGACCAGCTCGGCGCGGGCCAGTGCGATCAGCTGCCGCTGGCCCGCGGAGAGGTTGCGGCCGCGCTCGGTGACGGTGTGCAGGTAGCCGCCGTCGAGGGTGGCGATCATGTCGTGGGCGCCGACCGCGCGGGCGGCCGCCTCCACCTCGGCGTCCGAGGCCTCCGGCCGCCCGTAGGCGATGGCGTCGCGGACCGTCCCCGGGAAGAGGTACGACTCCTGGGGGACGACCCCCAGCCGGTGGCGGTACGCCGTCAGGTCCAGCTCCCGCAGGTCGGTGCCGTCGGCGGTGACCCGGCCCGAGGTCGGGTCGTAGAACCGGGCCACCATCTTGACCA
>NZ_JZWV01001030.1 GCF_000966975.1 Streptomyces katrae
GCCGTCGGCGGTGACCCGGCCCGAGGTCGGGTCGTAGAACCGGGCCACCATCTTGACCAGCGTGGACTTCCCCGCGCCGGTCTCGCCGACGAAGGCGACGGTCTGCCCGGCGGGTATCCGCAGGCTGATGCCGCCCAGCGCCTCGCCCTTCTCACCGCGCTCCTCGGCGGTGGCGTACGCGAAGCGCACGTCCTCGAAGGCGATCTCGCCGCGCAGGGCGGTGACCTCGCGGGGCGCGGCCGGGGGCGGGGTGGTGGTGGGCTCGCGCAGCAGGTCCTGGATGCGGCCGAGGGAGACGGTGGCCTGCTGGTAGCCGTCGAAGACCTGGGAGAGCTGCTGGACGGGGGCGAAGAACAGGTCGATGTAGAGCAGGTAGGCCACCAGGGCGCCGGTGGTGAGGGTGGCCGCCTCGACCCGGCCGGCTCCGACGATCAGCACGGCCGCCGCCGCGCCCGAGGACAGTAGCTGGACGAACGGGAAGTAGACGGATATCAGCCACTGGCCGCGCACCCGGGCCTGGCGGTAGGAGTCGCTGCGCTCGGCGTAGCGGCGGGCGCCGGAGTGCTGGCGGCGGAAGGCCTGGAGCAGGCGCAGCCCGGCGACGGACTCCTGGAGGTCGGCGTTGACCAGGCTGACCCGGTCGCGGGCGAGCTCGTACGCGGCGACCGACCTGCGGCGGAAGACGACCGTGGCGAGGACCAGGACGGGCAGGGTCGCGAAGACGATCAGCGCCAGTTCGAGGTCGAGGACGAGCAAGGCGATCAGGATGCCGAAGAAGGTCAGGACGGAGACGACCGCGGTGACCAGACCGGTCTGCAGGAAGCTGGAGAGGGAGTCCACGTCGGTGGTCATCCGGGTCATGATCTTGCCGGTGAGCTCGCGCTCGTAGTAGTCCAGGCCGAGGCGCTGGAGCTGGGCGAAGATCTTGACGCGCAGGGCGTAGAGCACGCGCTCGCCGGTGCGTCCGGTCATCCGGGTCTCGGCGAACTGCGCGGCCCACTGGGCGATGACGACGGCCAGGGCGAGGCCCGCGGCGGCCCACACCGCCCCGAGGGCGGCCTTCTCCACGCCCTGGTCGATGCCGTGCCGGATCAGGACCGGCAGGAGCAGGCCGGCGCCGGCGTCGAGGGCGACCAGGCCGAGGCTGATGGCGAGCGGGGCCCAGAAGCCGTGCAGCAGCCGGCGCAGGCCGTAGCTCTCCTCGGCGGCCGCGGCCCGCTCCTCGTCCACCTGCGGCCGGTCGTCGACGGGCGGCAGGGCCGCGACCTGGGCGAGCAGTTCGGGGGTGGCTCCCGGCGCGGGCTCCTCGGCCTTGTCCCGGCGCCGCCACAGCTCGGGGGTGACCCCGTCGGCCACGCGCCGCTTGGCGCTCACGGGCTCGGAGTCGATCTCGGCCTCCAGCTCGATGTCCCGTTCCAGGTCGCGCTGGACGTCCCGTTCGAACTCGGCCATGGAGGGCCCGCCGGGGGTGCGCGGGGAGCCGGCACCGAGGGCCTCGGGGTCGGTCAGCAGGCGGCGGTAGAGGGCGGAGCGGCGTTCCAGCTCCTCGTGCGTGCCGATGTCGGCGAGCCGGCCGCCGTCGAGGACGGCGATCCGGTCGGCGAGGGCGAGGGTGGAGCGGCGGTGGGCGATCAGCAGGGTGGTGCGGCCCGCCATGACGGCGCGCAGCGCCTCGTGGATCTCGTGCTCGACGCGGGCGTCGACGGCGGAGGTGGCGTCGTCGAGGAGGAGGAGCCGGGGGTCGGTGAGGAGGGCGCGGGCGAGCGCGATGCGCTGGCGCTGGCCGCCGGAGAGGGTCAGGCCCTGCTCGCCGACCTTGGTGTCGTAGCCGGCGGGCAGCGCCTGGATGAACGATTCCGCCTGGGCCGCGCGGGCGGCGGCGCGTATCTCCTCTTCGGTGGCGTCAGGGCGCCCGTAGGCCAGGTTGGCCCGGATGGTGTCGGAGAAGAGGAACGAGTCCTCGGGCACCAGGCCGATGGCGGCGCGCAGGGAGTCGTACGTCAGCTCGCGCACGTCCTGGCCGCCGACGCGGACGGTGCCGTGGTCGGCGTCGTAGAAGCGCGGCAGGAGCAGCGAGAGGGTGGACTTGCCGGAGCCCGAGGCGCCGACGACGGCGACGGTCTCCCCCTCGGCGACGGTCAGCGTGAACCCGTCGAGGACGGGCCGCTCGGGGTCGTAGCCGAACCGGACGTCCTCGAACGCGACGGTGGCGGGGGCGTCGGCGGGCAGTTCGCGCGTCCCCTCCTCGATCACCGGCTCGGTGTCGATGAGTTCGAAGACCCGCTCCACGCCGGCCCGGGCCTGCTGGCCGACGGTGAGGACCATGGCGAGCATGCGGACGGGGCCGACGAGCTGGGCGAGGTAGGTGGAGAAGGCGACGAAGGTGCCGAGGGTGATGTGCCCCTTGGTGGCCAGCCAGCCGCCGAGGGCCAGCATGGCGACCTGGCCGAGCGCGGGGACGGCCTGGAGGGCCGGGGTGTAGCGGGAGTTCAGCCGGATGGCGCGCATCCGGCCGCCGAAGAGCCGGCGCCCCGCCTCGCGGAGCTTGCCGGTCTCCTGCTCCTCCTGCCCGAAGCCCTTGACCACGCGCACGCCGGTGACGGCACCGTCGACGACGGTGGCGACGGCGGCGGCCTGGGCCTGGGCGTACCAGGTGGCGGGGAAGAGCTTCTTGCGGCTGCGCTTGGCGATGAACCAGAGCGCGGGGGCCATCAGCAGCGCGACCACCGTCAGCAGCGGCGACAGCCACACCATGACGGCCAGGGATATCCCGAAGAGCAGGAAGTTGCCGATGGTCATGGGCAGCATGAAGAGCAGGCCCTGGATCAGCTGGAGGTCGCTGGTGGCCCGGCCGACGACCTGCCCGGTCGACAGCTCGTCCTGCCGCCGGCCGTCGAGGCGGGCGATGGTGTCGTACATGTCGGTGCGCAGGTCGTGCTGCACGTCGAGGGCGAGGCGGCCGCCGTAGTAGCGGCGGATGTAGGTGAGCACGTAGACGAGCAGGGCGGCGCCGACGAGCAGGCCCGCCCAGGGCCCCATCGGCTTGCTCCCGTCCCCGATGACGTCGTCGATGATGACCCGGGTGACGAGCGGCACGAGCGCCATGACGGCCATGCCGCCGAGTGAGGAGCCGAGCGCCAGCAGCACGTTGAGCCTGTACCGCCAGGTGTAGGCGGCCAGCCGCCTGCCCCAGCCCTGTTTCTCCCCAGCCGCCGTCACGTGGGTGCCTCCCCGTAGGTCCTGTCCTGCCGAGACCCCCAACGCTCCGACCGGCGGATTTCATCCCGCCGCAACATTTCGAACATGCGCGTACGGCGCCTCCGGCGCACGCGGGGAGCGGCCGGACGGGCTACGCGGGCAGCGGGGATCCCGGGAACGGGTCCTCACTCGTTCGGGCGGCTTCCCGCGCTTTCGCCGCCGCCATACACTGGACTGTCTATACGTTCAGCTATATGGAAGACCTTTTCACGGTCGAGATCGAGCCGGAGGTCCGGCTGTGGCTCATGAACCTGTCGGACGCCGACTACCTGGTGGCGGAGCACGCCGTGGGACTCCTCGTCGACGCTCCGACCACACTCGGGGAACCGTACTCACGGCACTTGGGAGGCGGCGTCCGCGAGCTGCGCTTCATACTCGGCCACAACCGCGAGGCGGTGCGCCTCTCGTACCGCCTCGCTCCTCACCGGAGGATCGTGCTTCTGACCGTCTTCAGGAAGACGAAGCAGCGCGAAGTCGCAGAAGTGGATCGGGCCGTACGCGCGGGCCGGGTGTGCGAGTCCTCCCATGGGCCGGCGGTCGACGTGTATACCCGTGACGTCTAGAAGGGAGAACGCCATGGTCAGCCACGCTCAGTGGAAGCTCTCGCGGGACAGGAAGGTGGCACAGGGCCTGGCCGAGTCCGCCGAGACCGCACGGCAGAGGGAGGAGATCCGGCTCGCCTTCGAGCTCGGGCAGGCGGTGTACGACCGTCGCAGCGAGCTCGGGATCTCGCAGACCGAGCTCGCGCGCCGGGCAGGGATGACACAACCCCAGGTGTCGAAGCTGGAGCTGGGCGGGACCGTACCGACGGTGCCTCTGCTGGCACGGCTCGCTCGGGCCATGGAGTCCGAGCTGACCCTCAAGCTGGTCGGGGAGACGTCCCACGTGGTCTTCGCGGCCCAGCATCACGAGGCCGCCTAGCCCAGGTGGGTCGGGGCGAACATCCTGAGGGTGGCCGGGAGGACCAGGACCGAGGGGCCGGGGGTGGTGAGGGCGGCGGCGAGGTCCTCGCGGAGGGTGGCCGGGGTGGTGGTGGAGGCCGGGACGCCGAAGGAGGCTGCCAGGGCCGTGAAGTCGGGGCGGGTGAGCTCGGTGCCGGTGGTGCGGCCGTCGTAGGCGTCCGTCATGTACTCGCGCAGGATGCCGTAGCCGCCGTCGTCCACGATCAGCCAGGTGACGTCCAGGCCGTACTGCTTCGCGGTGGCGAGCTCGGAGACGGAGTACATCGCCCCGCCGTCGCCGGAGACGGCGAGGACCGGGCTGCCGGGCTCGGCGAGGGCCGCTCCGAGGGCCGCCGGGAAGGCGTAGCCGAGGCCGCCGGCGCCCTGGGCCGAGTGCATGGTGTTGGGGTGCTTGGCATCGAAGGCCGACCAGGCCCAGTAGGACAGGATCGTCATGTCCCAGAAGGACGGGGAGCGGGCCGGGAGGGCGGACCTGATCGAGGTCAGGAGCTGCTGTTCCAGGGTGAGGTCCTGGGCGGCGAGGCGGGCGGCGATGTCGGAGAGGACCGCGCGGACCCGGGCGGGGGCGTCGGCGTCCTCGCGGGGGCCGACCGTCTCCAGGAGGGCCTGGAGGGCCAGGCGGGCGTCCGCGTGGATGCCGAGCGCGGCGTGGTTGGACTCCAGCTTGCCGAGGTCGGCCTCGATCTGGACGACCCGGCCCGTGGGGAAGAACGTGTGGTAGTTCGAGCTGAGTTCCCCCAGGCCCGAGCCGACGACCAGCAGGACGTCGGCGTCCTCCAGGAAGTCCGTCATGTGGCGGTCCTCCAGCCAGGACTGGAGGGAGAGCGGGTGGTTCCAGGGGAAGGCGCCCTTGCCGCCGAAGGTGGTGACCACGGGGGCGTTCAGCCGCTCCGCGAGCTGCTTGAGCTTGCCGGCGGCGTCCGCGCGGATCACGCCGCCGCCCGCGATGATCACCGGGCGTGCGGCCCGGGACAGCCAGTGCGCCGCCAGCGCGGTCAGCTCCGGGCGCGGGGCCAGTTCACGCGGACTGGCGTCCATGCCCGTGACCTGCGGGATCACCGTCTCCGCGCGGAGCACGTCCTCGGGGATCTCCACCCAGACGGGGCCGTGAGGGGCCGTGAGGGCCGACTCCCAGGCCTCGGCGACGACGGAGGGGATCTGGGAGGGGGTGCGGGCGGTGTGGACCGACTTCACCACGTCACGGAAGGACGCGGACTGCTCGCGCAGCTCGTGCAGGTGGCCGCGCCGGCCGCCGCCCAGGCCCGGGGACGGGACCTGGGAGGAGATGGCGAGGACGGGCGCGGAGGCGGCCGCCGCCTCCGCGAGGGCCGGCAGGGACATGAGCGCCCCGGGGCCGGTGGAGAGGAGGAGCGGGACCGCCTCGCCGGTGAGGCGGCCGTAGGCGTCGGCGGCGAAGCCCGCGCTGTTCTCCGTGCGCAGGCCGACCAGGCGCAGGTCGGAGCGGCCGACGGCGTCGAAGAGGGCCAGCGCGTGCTGCCCCGGCAGACCGAAGACGGTGGTCGCGCCGAGGCCGCGCAGCGTCTCCACGACCAGGTCCCCGCCCGTACGGCCCGGCGGCGGGGCCAGGGCGGCCGCCGTCTGGGCTTCGGTCGGGCGGAGAACCAGGTCGTGGTCGTGCGTCACGTGCTTGCGTGCCCTTCGTGCCGTCGCGCTGTGGTGCCGGGCCGCCGTACCTCGCCGGGTGTCACGCCGGGTGTTACTTCGCCTTCGAGGCGGCGATCTGGCGGCTCATGATCGTGGTGAGCTCGTACGCGGTGTGCGAGGCCGCGACCGAGGTGATCTCGGCGTGATCGTACGCCGGGGCGACCTCGACCACGTCGGCGGAAACGAGGTTGCAGGAGGACAGACCGCGGATGATCTCCAGCAGCTCGCGGGAGGTCATGCCGCCCGCCTCCGGCGTGCCGGTGCCGGGCGCGTGGGCCGGGTCCAGGACGTCGATGTCGATGGAGATGTACAGCGGGCGGTCGCCGATGCGCTGGCGGAGCTGGTCGGCGATCTCGTCGGCGCCGCGGCGGTAGACGTCCGCCGAGGTCACGATGCCGAAGCCCATCTTGGCGTCGTCGTCGAGGTCCTGCTTGCCGTACAGCGGGCCGCGGGTACCGACGTGGGAGAGCGCCTCGGTGTCGAGGATGCCCTCCTCGACGGCGCGGCGGAACGGGGTGCCGTGGGTGTACTCGGCGCCGAAGTAGGTGTCCCAGGTGTCCAGGTGGGCGTCGAAGTGCAGCAGGGCGACGGGGCCGTGCTTCTTCGCGACCGAGCGGAGGAGGGGGAGGGCGATGGTGTGGTCACCGCCGAGGGTCATCAGGCGGGAGCCGGAGGAGAGCAGCTCGTCGGCGGCGGCCTCGACCGTCTCGACGGCCTCGTTGATGTTGAAGGGGTTCACCGCGATGTCGCCGGCGTCGGCGACCTGCGCGAGGGCGAACGGGGAGGCGTCCTGCGCCGGGTTGTACGGGCGCAGGAGGCGCGAGGCCTCGCGGATGGCGTTGCCGCCGAAGCGGGCGCCGGGGCGGTAGGAGACACCGGAGTCGAAGGGCACGCCGACGACGGCGACGTCGGCGGAGCCGACCTCGTCCAGGCGGGGCAGACGGGCGAAGGTCGCCGGACCGGCGTAGCGCGGGATGCGGGAGGAGTCGACGGGGCCGCGCGGCGTCTGCTCGGTGCTCATGGGGGTGCCCTTCTGGTGGTCCTGCGGGGGTCCTGCTGGTGCGGTCTTTCGAGCGTAAGGGGGCGGGGAGGGGGCGCGAAGTGTACGTTTCATCCATCAGGTCGTCTCGATGTGTATGGAGTATCCATCCATGGCCGCGGAAACCCCTCCCACCGCGCCGGTCGCCCTCGCGGCCCTGCTCGCCGACCGGGAGCTGGACCTGCGCCGGCTGGCGGGGCCGGCCGAGGCCGAGGTGCACGGGGTCCACGCCTCGGAGATGGCCGATCCGTCGCCGTACCTGCTGGGCGGGGAACTGCTGCTGACGGCGGGGGCCGGGCTGACGGGGGCGGGGGCGGCCTCGGATTCGGC
>NZ_JZWV01001031.1 GCF_000966975.1 Streptomyces katrae
GGGCGGCCTCGGATTCGGCCGCGGCCGCCGGGGGGCGCCGGGCTCCGGGGGGCGGGGCCGGAGCGGCCCCGGCTCCGGGTGTGGAGGCGTACGTGGCGCGGCTGGTGCGGGCCGGGGTGGCGGGGCTGGGCTTCGGCGTGACGCCGGTGCACGAGACGGTGCCGCCCGGTCTGGCGGAGGCGTGCGCGGAGTACGGGCTCCCGCTGGTGGAGGTGCCCCCGGGAACCCCCTTCACGGCGGTCGCCCGCACGGTGTGGCGGCTGATGGCGGAGGCCCGCACGCGTGAGCTGCGCCGCGTCACCGAAGCCCAGCAGTCCCTGGCGGCGGCCGCCGCCCGCCCGGACCCCGTCCCGGCGGCCCTGTCCCGCCTGGCGGCGAGCCTGGGCGGCTGGGCGGCCCTGTGGGGGCCGGGGGCCGAGCCGGGAGCGGGGGGCGGCACGCCCGGCGCCGCCGCCGGGGCGGGCGGGGCAGGGGTGGCCG
>NZ_JZWV01001032.1 GCF_000966975.1 Streptomyces katrae
TCCCCCCTCTCCCCGGGAAGCGGGGCCGCGGCGCATCCCGCCCCTACCGTTCGCGTTCTTGCGCGGCCGCGTTGTACGCCGCCACCAGCGCCCGCCGGGCCACCCGCTCCACCGGCCGCAGCGCCTCCGCACGCGCCGCCATCTCCGAGGCCGCCACCGCGCCCCCGTGGCCCCGCTCGTACGCCGGCGACACCATCAGGTCCACCCGCTGCGCCAGCGCCAGCACCCGCACCGCCCGCGCCGGATACCCCGGCGCCAGCGCGTCCCGGCCCGCCTCCGCCCGCGCCCGGTACGCCGACAGCGCCGCCTCGGCCACCGGCCCCGACGCCGCCACGTCCAGCCGCGTCAGCACCACCGTCGCCTCGCGCAGCGCCTCCGCCAGCTCCCGCTCCGCCTCACCCAGCGACGGCACGTCCGCGGGCGGGGCCTCCCGCACCGGCAGGCACCGCCACGCCACACCACCGACACGTGCACGTCCCCCGTCGGACCCGCCTCCGCGACCTCGGGCACCAGCCCCAGCGCGGCCCCCGCGCACACCACCGCCTCCTCGGCCTCCAGCGCCGCCGCGTTGAACTCCGCCGGCCCGCTCAGCCCCAGCGGATGCCCCGGCGCCGGCAGGGCCACCCGCAGCCCGGTCACCCCCAGCGCCCGCAGCCGCCCCAGCGCCAGCGTGAGCCCCACCGGACCCGGCTCACCCGGCAGCCCCGCCACCCGGTGCACCGCGTCCTCGCCCACGATCGACGACGCGGCCTCGTCGGGCGAGACATGACCGGCCAGCAGCGCGTTCCCCCAGGCGGCCAGCCGCCCTGAACGTGGTTCGAAAAGCATCCCCCCACTCTACGGATCAGGCCCCGTACCCGGCCTGGCGCCCGGACCCCTCCCCGAGTGGCGTAGGTTTTCCCCTGGGGTTTTCCCCTGGGGCCGCGCCTACAGGCGGGCACAGAGAACCGTGACTGCAAGGGGTGACAACACGCTCATGAGCGATGTTCTGGAGCTGGTGGACGTATCCGTGGTCCGCGAGGGCCGGGCTCTGGTGGACCAGGTCTCCTGGTCGGTGAAGGAGGGGGAGCGCTGGGTGATCCTCGGCCCCAACGGCGCCGGCCCCAACGGCGCCGGCAAGACCACGCTGCTGAACCTCGCCTCCAGCTACCTCTTCCCCACCAAGGGCTCCGCCACCATTCTCGGCAGCACCCTGGGCAAGCCCGGCAGTGACGTCTTCGAGCTGCGCCCGCGCATCGGCGTCGCCGGCATCGCGCTCGCCGACAAGCTCCCCAAGCGGCAGACCGTCCTGCAGACCGTGCTCACCGCCGCCTACGGCATGACCGCGACCTGGCAGGAGGAGTACGAGGAGGTCGACGAGCAGCGCGCCCGCGCCTTCCTCGACCGCCTGGGCATGTCCGACTACCTCGACCGCAAGTTCGGCACCCTCTCCGAGGGCGAGCGCAAGCGCACCCTGATCGCCCGCGCCCTGATGACCGACCCCGAGCTCCTCCTCCTCGACGAGCCCGCCGCCGGCCTCGACCTCGGCGGCCGCGAGGACCTCGTCCGCCGCCTCGGCCGTCTGGCCCGCGACCCCATGGCCCCCTCCATGGTCATGGTCACGCACCACGTCGAGGAGATCGCCCCCGGCTTCACGCACGTCCTGATGATCCGGCAGGGCAAGGTCGTCACCGCCGGCCCCATCGAACTGGAGCTGACCTCCCGCAACCTCTCCCTCTGCTTCGGACTCCCGCTGATCGTGGAGCGCAACGACCACGACCGCTGGACCGCCCAGGGCCTGCCCCTGCGCTAGCGCACCCACGGCGGACGGCCCCCGCGCCCTGTCCGGCCGCGCCCGGCGGACCTACCATGACCATGTGGACATCGACGCATGGGTGTGGTGGCTCATCGGCGCGGTCGGACTGGGCATCCCCCTCGTCCTCACCGCGATGCCGGAGTTCGGCATGTTCGCCGTCGGCGCCGTCGCCGCCTCCGTCACGGCGGCCCTCGGCGCCGGACCGGTGGCCCAGGTCCTGGTCTTCGTCATCGTGTCGGTCGCGCTGATCGCCGTCGTCCGGCCGATCGCCAACCGGCACCTCAACCAGCGACCCCAACACCGCAGCGGCATCGAGGCGTTGAAGGGCAGAACCGCAGTCGTCCTCGAACGGGTCGACGGCAGCGGCGGCCGCATCAAGCTCGCCGGCGAGGTCTGGTCCGCCCGCGCCCTCGACACGCACAGCAGTTTCGAACCCGGCCAGTCCGTCGACGTCGTGGACATCGACGGAGCGACCGCGGTCGTCATGTGAGCAAGCAGCCCACCCGCGGCCCCGGGGTCTGCGAGACTCCGATCAACGGGGCAGCACAGACAGCCGGAAGGGCACGGGGAAACGCATGCAACCGATCATCATCGTCCTGATCATCCTGGTGGTACTGGTCTTCATCGCCCTGGTCAAGACGATCCAGGTGATCCCGCAGGCCAGCGCAGCCATCGTCGAGCGGTTCGGCCGCTACACCCGCACCCTCAACGCGGGCCTCAACATCGTCGTCCCGTTCATCGACTCCATCCGCAACCGGATCGACCTCCGCGAACAGGTCGTCCCCTTCCCGCCGCAGCCGGTCATCACCCAGGACAACCTGGTCGTCAACATCGACACCGTCATCTACTACCAGGTGACCGACGCCCGCGCCGCCACGTACGAAGTGGCCAGCTACATCCAGGCCATCGAGCAGCTCACCGTCACCACGCTGCGCAACATCATCGGCGGCATGGACCTGGAACGGACCCTCACCTCCCGCGAGGAGATCAACGCCGCCCTGCGCGGAGTCCTCGACGAGGCCACCGGCAAGTGGGGCATCCGCGTCAACCGCGTCGAGCTCAAGGCCATCGAGCCGCCCACCTCCATCCAGGACTCGATGGAGAAGCAGATGCGCGCCGACCGCGACAAGCGCGCCGCGATCCTCCAGGCCGAGGGCGTCCGGCAGTCGGAGATCCTGCGCGCCGAGGGCGAGAAGCAGTCCTCCATCCTGCGCGCCGAGGGCGAGGCCAAGGCCGCCGCCCTCAAGGCGGAGGGCGAGGCCCAGGCCATCCGTACGGTCTTCGAGTCCATCCACGCCGGCGACGCCGACCAGAAGCTCCTCGCCTACCAGTACCTCCAGATGCTCCCGAAGATCGCCGAAGGCGACGCCAACAAGCTCTGGATCGTGCCCAGCGAGATCGGGGACGCACTCAAGGGCCTCTCGGGCGCCATGGGCAACTTCGGCCCCCTGGGCGGCGGTTCCGCCGGTTTCAACCCGCAGAACCCCGGCAAGGGAGCCCCCGAGGCCGCCAGCGGGCCCGAGCGCCGGGAACAGCCCCCCATCGACTGACACGGCCCTCCCCTTCGTGCATGATCAGTGAGGCCCCTCGACCTTCATGGCGGGGAGGCGACTCACTCACGCAAAGGGGATGGCTCCGTCCATGTCCATGTCCATGTCCGTCTGGGAATCACTCGCGGTCCTCGCCGCCGGAATCGGCGCCGGCACCATCAACACCATCGTCGGCTCCGGCACCCTGATCACCTTCCCCGTACTCCTCGCCACCGGCCTGCCCCCGGTGACCGCCAACGTCTCCAACACCCTCGGCCTGGTGCCCGGTTCCATCAGCGGGGCCATCGGCTACCGCAAGGAACTCCGCGGCCAGCGCGGCCGGGTCCTGCGGCTCGGCGCGGTCTCCCTCATCGGCGGACTCGCGGGCGCGATCCTGCTCCTCACCCTGCCGTCGGACTCCTTCGACACGATCGTGCCCGTCCTCATCGGCCTGGCCCTCGTCCTCGTCGTCCTCCAGCCGAAGCTCGCCGCGGCCCTGCGCCGCCGCCAGGAGGCCGCCGGCGGCGACACCGCACACCCCGACGGCGGCCCGGCCCTGCTCACCGGCATGCTGCTCTCCAGCGCGTACGGGGGCTACTTCGGCGCCGCCCAGGGCGTCCTCTACCTCGGCCTGATGGGGCTGCTGCTCCACGAGGACCTGCAACGCATCAACGCCGTCAAGAACGTGGTCGCCGCCCTCGTCAACGGCATCGCCGCCGTCTTCTTCCTCTTCGTCGCCGACTTCGACTGGACGGCCGTCCTCCTCATCGCCGTCGGCTCCACCATCGGCGGCCAGATAGGCGCCAAGGTCGGCCGCCGACTGCCCCCGGCCGTCCTGCGCGGCGTCATCGTCACGGTCGGCATCCTGGCCATCGTCCAGCTGCTGCTCCGCTGAGGGACGTAGAAGAAATACGCCGCCCCGTCCGCGGCACGAAGCGGCGGACGGGGCGGAAGAGACAGGAGCGGCGGGCGGGGATCAGGCGGAACGGGCCAGCCAGTCGGGCAGCTCCTCCTGCCCGCCGACCCCCAGCGCGAGCAGCATCGCGTCCGCCGGAGACGGCACGAAGGGCTTCCGGAGCAGCGGCATCCCCGCCTCCTCCGGAGTCCGCGCCGCCTTGCGGTGGTTGTCCTCCGCACAGGAAGCCACCGTGTTCAGCCAGGTGTCCCCGCCCCCCTGGGCCCTCGGCAGCACATGGTCCACCGTCGTCGCACGCTTCCCGCAGTACGCGCACCGGTGCTGGTCCCGGACCAGCACCCCCCGCCGCGACCAGGGAGCATGTCTTCGGAACGGCACCCGTACGTACCTGCACAGCCGGATCACCCGGGGCATCGGAAGGTCCACGGCGGCCGCACGCACACGCAGTTCGGGGTGGGACTGTTCCACCACGGCCTTGTCCTGGAGCACCAGAACGACGGCCCGGTTCAGCGACACCGTCGACAGCGGCTCGAAGCTCGCGTTCAGTACCAGCGTGTCCCGCATCTCGCCCACCTCCCGTGTGCAGGCCCGCGACCACCCTGGCGGCAAGGCCCGCAACCACTCTGGCCGCGCGCGCCACGCGGGACAACGCAATAAAAATGCCCGGCCCCGGCCTTCTTTAGACCAGGACCGGGCGAACACCGGGAGAACGATCAACGCGCCGCGGGCGACTCGTACTCACCGATCAGCTGGGCCCGGCCCAGCGCGTGGAACCGCAGGTGGAACCCGACGACCGCCGGGGAGGAGTCCGCGTCCGGCCCGAGCTGCTCCCGGTCCACCGCGTAGACGGTGAACACGTACCGGTGCCGCTCCCCGCGCGGCGGAGCCGCCCCGCCGAAGTCGCGCGTGCCGTAGTCGTTGCGCACGTGCACCGCACCCTCCGGCAGGCCCACGAAGTCCCCGCTGCCCGCGCCGGCGGGCAGCGAGGTCACCGAGGCCGGGATGTCGAAGAGCACCCAGTGCCAGAACCCGCTGCCCGTCGGGGCGTCAGGGTCGAAGCAGGTCACCGCGAAGCTCTTCGTCCCCTCGGGGAAACCCTCCCAGCTCAGCTGCGGGGAGAGGTTCTTGCCCGTCAGGACCTGGGCCGCGTGCAGATCGGCACCGGGCGAGACGTCCTCGCTGGTCACCGTGAAGGACGCCACCTCGGGGTGGAAGTCGTGCGGAAGGGGAGCCCTTTTCTGTTCGGCCACTGCTGTCCTCCTGGATCGGATGAGGGGTACGCGCCCGAGCCTAGAACCAGTTGCGCTGCGAACCGACCGAGGCGATCCACTGGTTCAGGTACGCCGCCCAGTCGGTCCCCTCGTACGAGTGCAGACCCACCTGGAAGCAGCGGTAGGTGTCACTGCCCTCGCTGAACAGCCCCGGCTTCTTGTCCATCTCCAGCACGACGTCCATCTCGTGCCCGTCCGAGACGAAGGTCAGCTCCACCTGGTTCAGGCCCCGGTACTGCGACGGCGGCAGGAACTCGATCTCCTGGTAGAAGGGCAGCGTCTGGCGCGTCCCGCGGATGTGCCCGCGTTCCATGTCCGCGCTGCGGAAACCGAAGCCCAGCTGCCGGAACGCGTCCAGGATCGCCTGCTGCGCCGGCACCGGGTGCACGTTGATCGGGTCCAGGTCGCCCGCGTCCACCGCGCGCGCGATCTCCAGCTCCGTGCTCACCCCGATGCTCATCCCGTGCAGGGGGTGGCCCTCGAAGTGGGTGATCGGCGTCTCCGCCGGGATCTCCAGCGCGAACGGCACCACGTGCAGGGCGTTCGGCTGCACCTTGAAGGCACCGCCGAGGCGCTGCTTGGTGAAGACGATGTCCTGCTTGTACTCGTGGTCGCCGCCCTCCACCTCCACCCGCGCCTGGAGACCCACCGAGAGCCCCTCGATCTGCTGCTCCACGGACCCGCCCTGGATCCGCACCTCGCCCTGGACGATCCCGCCGGGCACCACGTTCGGCTCGGTGATGATCGTGTCCACCGAAGCGCCACCGGCCCCCAGGCTCGCGAGCAGCTTCCTGAACCCCATGTCGATCTCCCCTTAAGACTTGTGCGACTACTCAGTACCAACGCGGAACATTAGGCCCCGGTTGCACGGGAGGATGTTCCACTACCCTCGGCCGGATGAGCGCGCGCCCCGACCGTACGCCCCTGCCCCGGTCCTTCTTCGACCGCCCGGTCCTCACCGTGGCCCCCGACCTGCTCGGCCGCATCCTGGTCCGCCGTACCCCGGACGGCCCGATCGAACTGCGCATCACGGAGGTGGAGGCGTACGAGGGCGAGGCCGACCCGGGCTCCCACGCCTACCGGGGCCGCACCGCCCGCAACTCCTCGATGTTCGGCCCGCCCGGACACGCGTACGTCTACTTCATCTACGGCATGTGGTTCAGCCTCAACCTGGTCTGCGGCCCTCCGGGTCACGCGAGCGGAGTACTGGTGCGGGCCGGCGAGGTGACGGTGGGCGCCGACCTGGCTGCCAAACGTCGGATTACGGCCAGAAACCCGCGAGAACTGGCCAAGGGTCCGGCCCGTCTGGCCACGGCCCTGGACGTGGACCGCTCCCTCGACGGCACCGACCTCTGCGCGGGGCCCGACTCCCCCCTCTCCCTCCTCGCGGGCACCCCCGTCCCTCCCGACCAGGTGGGCAACGGCCCGCGCACGGGAGTCGGCGGCGCCGGCGCGGCACACCCCTACCGCTACTGGATCAGCGGGGACCCGACCGTCAGCCCGTACCGCGCCCACGCGCCGCGCCGACGGGCAACTTGACTCGATCTTGGGAGACGCCTAACGTAGCGCGAGCCGCTGGAACAGGCACTGCCATCGCAGACCTGCGGGAGCGGCCAACCCACTACCTACGACGCGCCCCTGGCGGGGTCGATTTCGGTGTGCCCGAATTCGAATCCGACAGCTCGATTATGAGTTGCAGGGAATAAGCGCTAACGTGGTGGAGCGCCGAAAGGCAAAGGCCCCCAACGGCCACCGGAATTCAAATCCAAGTCGGAAACGGCGCGGAAATGATCTGGTAGAGTTGGAAACGAAGGAAGCGCCCGGAGGGCCTGGAAACAGGAACGAAGGAAGCGTCCGTACCTTGAGAACT
>NZ_JZWV01001033.1 GCF_000966975.1 Streptomyces katrae
CGGAGGAGGCGGGCGGGGCGGAAGGCGCGGGCGGGGCGGAGGAGCCGGGGGCGGCCGGGGCGGAGGGGGAGGCCGGCGTGGGGGCGCCGGCCGTGGGGGCCGGGTCCGCCACCGGGACGCCGACCTCCTTGCGGGCACGGCCCAGCGAGGGGAACCCCGCCTCGACGGTCACCGTCCAGGTCCCGGCCGGAAGCGTCTCGGTGGTGGTCCAGCCCGCCGCCCTGCCGGGGTCGCGCACCAGCTTCCAGGGCCCCTCCGTACGGGTGCCGTCGGCGCTGACGGCGTTCACGGTGGCGGCCACGGCCTCCTCGACGGCGTCCCCGTCGTTCTCCCAGGTGACGTCGGCGGTGACGTGACCGGCGCGCTGGCCGGTGATCACCACGTTCAGGGTGTCGCCATGGGCCAGGGCGGGGCCGGCGACGGCGGCGCCCAGGACGGTGAGGGCCAGTGCGGTCAGGGGCGGCAGGGCGGCGCGCCGGATACGGGCGTGCGCGGTGCTCGGAGTGCTCACGGTGCTCCAGATGAGGTGGAGTGCGGGGATACGAAAGGGCGGGCGGCCCTAGGGGAGTAGGGCCGCCCGCCGGTCATCGGGGGGTCAGGCGGCCTTGCGGGCCGTCCAGACCTGCGCCGGACGGCCGTCCGCGCGCTGGAGTTCGAGCAGCCAGTCCCCGTAGTAGGGCCGGTTGCTCACCGCGAGGGCGAAGCCGCCGCTCGGGTCGGAGACCGTCACCGCGCCGTCGCGGGAGGAGATCTTCCACTGCTGCGCGGCCGAGCCGCCGGCGCAGGGCTGCTGCGCGATCCACATCCCCGCGGCCGGGGCGCCGCCGGGCTGCAGGCACTTGCCGGAGACGGCCGACCGGATCCGCACCAGGCCGTTGCCGGCGTCGTCGAAGTACCACTGCTGCTGCGCGTAGCCGTTGGACCGGCCGGCGACCAGGACGGTCCCGTCGGCGGTGCGGCCGCCCCACAGTTCGGCCGCCATGCCGCTGCTGCCGTTGCCGAGCACGTAGCGGGTGCCCGGGGCGGTCGTGGTACCGCCGCCGGAGTCGGCCGGAGTCGGCCGTGCGGAAGGAGGCGGCCTTGCCGGGGCCGGTGTCACGGCCGGAGGCGTCGCGGACCGAGACGGCGGCCGTGTAGGCGGTGCCGGGACGGAGGTTGTAGACGCGCAGGGAGGTGGACTGGACCCAGGTCAGGTGCTTGTCGTTCAGCAGGACCTGGTACCAGGCGGCGCCGTCGACCTTGGGCCAGCTCAGCACCACCGAGTCCGGCTGGATCTGGCCGGCCGTCACCGTCGGGCCGCCCGAGGGCTTCTTGGTGGGGGAGGGGGTCGGCTTCGGGGAGGGGTTCGGGTTCGGGTCGGTGCCGCCCCCGCCCTCGGTCCGCATCAGGAACTGGTTGTCGGCGATGTTCCAGTGCGTGGCGAGGTAGCTGCCCGGCTGCGGGCTGGTGTGGAAGTAGTCGTCGTGGTTGCAGTCGAGGATGTTCTCCTTCGCCTGGTTGTTGCAGACGTAGCGCATCTGCGGGTAGTACGGCGTGTCCGAGTAGCACATGACGTCGTACTCATCCGTGCAGTGCGCGCCCCGGCTGGTGTTGGGCGCGCTGTTGTTGACCGCGCCCAGGTTGTGGCCGAGTTCGTGTGCGGCGGTGTGGAGGCGTCGATGTTGCTCAGGTTGTCCTGGCCGTGGCGCTCGTCGCCGTTGAAGGTGCCGATGCCGCAGTAGACCTGGGTGTCCGCGAAGATCATGTACTTGCGGTCGCGGCGGTTGAGCCCCTTGCCGGCCAGCGCGTTGTTGGTGGCGCTGAACTCCGCGAGCGCGGAGTCCGGGAGCTCGATGTCCAGCACCGAGGGCGTGCAGTCGGCGGCCGTCACGTAGCGGATGTGGCGGATGCCGCCGGTCTCCTTGGCGCTGGCCGCGTAGATCATGTCGGCGTCGACCGCCCACTTGCGGAACGAGGCCGCGTACTCGGCGTAGCGGTCGCGGCCGGGGCCGTGCGCGTAGACGACCTGGACGCGGTTGCCGGTGCTGCCGTCGCCGTCGCACTGGACGGTCTGTCCGGCCGGACCGGTGGCGACCGCCTGGCCGCCGGACGGCGGGGCCGGGGCCTTCGCGCTCGCCGCGACGCTCCGGGCGTCGGCGGCGGGCGCGTCCTGAGGACGCCCGCCGCCGTCCGTGGCGGCCGGGTCGGCGGAGGCGGGGGAGGCCGGATCGGCCGCGGCGGCCTTGGAGTTGACCACGGGCCGGACGTCGGCCTTGATGTCCACGTCCTTGGGCGGGGCGTCGGGGCCGTGCGTGCAGAGTCCGGCCTCGGTGCGGTAGACGCCGGCGCAGCGGTCGCCCTTGGGGGCCGCGTCGAGGCCGTCGTAGACCATGCCCTTGGCGTCCTCGTTCGCGGGCTTCTTCGCGAGCGGGGCCGGCTCCTCGTCCCGGGCCGGTGCGGCGGCCGGTTCGGCGGCGGCGGCCGGGGCGCCGGCCAGTGCGGGCGTGCTCGCCTCGGCGTCGGGGCCGAGGCGGGAGTAGGCGAATCCGCCCGCGAGCAGCGCCGCCGACGCCGCCGCGGCGGTCAGGAGTATCAGTTTCCGCGGTGTGCGTCGCTGGTCGGTCCGGCGGCGCCGGCCCTTGGGTCGTGCTGTCATGCGCACCTCAAGTCCTGGTCAGGGGAGTGGGTGCGCAGAAGCGTGCCAGATGAGCGCCGTGGAGAATTCGGACAAACGGGAGCCGGGCCCGGGAAATCTATCCGTTACCTTCGGGCCTGATTTGATGAACTGTCAATTCGCTTTGAAAACAGGGTAGTTACGCGCGTCGCACGACAAAGGTCCAGGCCTTTAAAGGGAGGTCGTTATCAAATCGAGATAAGAGGTGGAACCTTGTTGACGGCAATTCAGTCAGGTATTCATTCAAAAACTACCTGCCGAATTCCCCCCGTTACTGGCCGTGGGTGCCCAGGCCGTCCGGCGGTGCGGCACCGGCTTGGGCACCCGTACGGACTACCGGGCGGCGTCCCGCTCCCAGAGGTAGAACCGCTGGGCCATCGCGTCCTTGGGGCTCCGCCAGGTCTCCGGGTCGTGCGGGCTGACGTACGCCTGGAGCCGGTCGCTCAGGTCGCGGAACTCCGGGTGCCCGACGACCTTGGCGATGGCCGGACCGGGATCGGTGTCGCACTCGACCAGGTGCATGTACACCTCCCCGAACTGGAAGAGGCTGCGGCGCCGGACCCCGACCAGGTGCGGCAGCTCGCCGGCGTCGGAGGCGGCGAACAGGCGCGCGATGTCGGGTGCGGAACCGGGTGCCATCCGGGCCACGATGAGGGCTTGGTGCATCGGGGGTCGCCTTTCGGAGAGGGCGGGGGAGTCGGAGGGGGAAATCAGCGGCGGCCCGCCGGCGACTTGGCCTCCGCCCGGTGCGCCCGCTCGATCTTGTCCCGGATCAGCTCCATCTGGATCTTGGAGTTCTTGTTGATGCGGGCGGTCATCCCCGCGTCGTCGATCGGCGCGTCCGGCTTCATCGCGAAGTCCTGCACCCACCGCATCCGGGTGCCGCCCGGGACCTCGCCGTACTCCCAGTGGATGTTCATGTGCGCGAACGGGCCGGTCTCCACCCGGCGCGCCTTCACCGTGAGCCCCGCGCGGTCCACCGTGCGCTCCGAGACCCAGCTCCACACCACCCCGTTCTCGTCAGGGTGCATGGCCAGGCGGAACCGGGTGGTGTTCCCGGCCTGCTCCAGGATCTCGACGGAGGCGTACTCGCTGAACAGCTCGGGCCAGTTCGGCAGGTCGTTCGTGACGTCCCAGACGACGTCCACGGGCGCCTTGACGGTGATCTCGTTGTCGGTGTGGCCGGGCATATCAGGCTCCTGTCATGAGGCTGTTGTTGACGAGGTCGACGAACTCGCGCGGGCTCTTGCAGCGGTCGGCGTCCGTGGGCAGCGCCCGGCCGCGCCGGTTCTCCAGCTCGCCCACGATGCCGAGCAGGCCCAGCGAATCCAGGCCGTAGTCGTCGAACCGCGAGTCCGGACGGCTCGTCAGCTCCGCGGGGTCGACGGTGATGCCGGCGCTCTTCATGAGCGCCGCCAGCTCTTCCATGGTCAGTCGGTCGGACATCGTGCCTTCTCTCTCCTGCTTCCGGGGGCCGGCCGGTCGCCCGCGCGGCCCTGATGAACCGGATACGGATTCCTGCGCGCCGGCGCCTCAAGGCCCCTTGCGCAGGACGAGTGCCGCGTTCGACCCCATCCGTCCGCGGCTCAGGACGAGCGCGGTCCGCACGGGGGCTACGCGGGCGCTGCCGGTGACCACGTCGAGGTCGTGGCAGACGTCGAAGACGTTCGGCGTGGGCGGGACGACGCCGTGCTCCAGGGCCAGGACGGCGGCGGCCGTGTCGAGGGTCCCGGCCGCGCAGTACGCCCGTCCGGTCCCGGTCTTGGGCGCCGTCACCGGCACCTTCGACCCGTACGCGCCCAGCGCCTCCCGCAGCGCCGCCGCCTCGGCCGCGTCCGCCTCGGGCGTGCCCAGGGCGTCCGCGAAGACCACGTCCACCTCCTCCGGCGCGCAGCCCGCCTCCCGCAGGGCGCCGCGGACGGCGTGGGCCAGCCCTTCGGAGTCCTCCGGCCGGCCCGGCGGGGTGAAGGTGGCGCAGTGCCCGGCCAGCAGGGCCCGCACGGGCGCCCCCCGCCGCACGGCCTCGGCCGCGTCCTCGACGGTGAACATGGCGCCGCCCTCCGCCGGGACGAACCCGCAGGCCTTCGCCGTGAAGGGCCGGTAGGCGCGCTCCGGGTCGTCCCCGGTGCTCAGCCCCTCGTACCCCACCTGGCAGACCACCGAGTAGGGCGCCAGCGGGGCCTCCGTCGCGCCGACGAGCATTGCTTGGCTGCCCTGCCGGATCGCCCGGACGGCGTGCGCGAACGCGTCCAGCCCGCCCGCCTCGTCACTGCACACCACCCCGCACGGGCCCTTGAACCCGCGCCGGATGGAGATCTGGCCGGTGCTCGCCGCGTAGAACCAGGCGATCGACTGGTACGGGCCGACGTAGCGGGGGCCCCGCCCCCACAGCCGCTGCAGCTCGCGCTGCCCGAACTCGCCGCCGCCCGAGCCGGCCGCCGTCACCACGCCCACCGCGTACGGGTCGTCCGCGTAGTCGGCACGGCCCAGCCGGGCGTGCTCCAGCGCGAGGTCGGCCGCCGCCAGCGCGTAGTGGCTGAAGCGGTCCGTCTGGACGAGGAACCGCTCCTCCACCAGCGAACCCGGGTCGAACCCCCGCACCTCGCCCGCCACCCGGACCGGAAGGTGCTCGCACCCCTGCCGGGTCACCCGGTCCAGGACGCTGTCGCCGGCCTGGGTCGCCTTCCAGAAGGCTTCCGCGCCGATCCCGTTCGGCGCGACCACCCCGATACCGGTGATGGCCGCCACGGGACCGGCCGTACGGCTCTTCACGCGCGTACCTCCTTGGGCTGGGTCAGGACCACGGCGGACTGGAAGCCGCCGAAGCCGCTCCCCACCGACAGCACGTTGCGCAGGGTGTGCTTCCGCGCGGTGCGCGGCACGTAGTCCAGGTCGCATTCCGGGTCGGGGGTCTCGTAGTTCGCGGTCGGCGGCACCACGTGGTGGGTCATCGCCAGGACGCAGGCGGCGAGTTCGATCGCCCCGATGGCGCCCAGCGAGTGCCCCACCATGGACTTGATGGAGGTCATCGGCGTCCGGTACGCGTGGTCGCCGAGCACCCGCTTCACGGCCGCCGTCTCGTGGCGGTCGTTCTGCTTGGTGCCGGAGCCGTGCGCGTTGACGTAGTCGATCTCCCGGGCGTCGACGCGGGCCTGGGCCAGCGCCGTCTCTATCGCCCGGGCCATCTCCAGGCCCTCGGCGGTCAGCCCGGTCATGTGGTGGGCGTTGCCGAAGGTGGCGTACCCGCCGATCTCGCAGTAGATCCGCGCGCCCCGGGCCCGCGCCCGCTCCAGTTCCTCCAGGACCAGCACCGCCCCGCCCTCGCCGAGGACGAAACCGTCCCGGTCGGCGTCGAAGGGCCGGGAGGCGTGCGCCGGGTCCTCGTTGTTCGCCGAGGTCGCCTTGATGGCGTCGAAGCAGGCCACGGTGATGGGGGAGACCGGGGAGTCGGAGGCGCCCGCGATGCAGACGTCCATCCGGCCCTCCTGGATGGAGTGCACGGCGTACCCGACGGCGTCGAGCCCCGAGGTGCAGCCGGTGGACACGGTCTGTACGGGACCGCGCGCCCCCGTCTGCTCCGCCACCGCCGAGGCCAGGGTGGCCGGGGTGAACGCCCGGTGCAGGAAGGGGGAGGAGAGGCGGTGGTCCACGTCCCACCACGCGCCCCGCTGGCTGACGTCCACGTAGTCGTGCTCCAGCCGGGTGGTGCCGCCGACCGCCGTGCCCAGGGACACGCCCGTGCGCCAGGCGCTCTCGCCGTCCAGCTCCAGGCCGGAGTCGGCCACCGCCTCACGGGCCGCGACCAGGGCGAACTGGATGTACCGGTCCGCCCGCGCCGCCTCGTCCTCGGTGAAACCGTGCTCGGTGGGGTCGAAGTCGACCTCGGCGGCTATCCGGGAGCGGAACCCGTCCGGGTCGAAGAGGGTGATGCCCCTGGTCGCCGTACGTCCGTTGGACAGCAGGTCCCAGAAGGCGGGGGCGCCGATGCCGCCGGGGGCCACGACCCCCACCCCCGTGACGGCCACCCGCCGGCCGGTCACGAGGCGGCTCCCGTCCGCTCCGGCGGGCGCTCGGCCCAGGCGGTGGCGTCCGGGTTCGGAGCCTCCTCGGTGTCCACGTGCCCGAGCTTGGGATCCGGGGCGAGGGGACCGAGGTGGAAGACCATCCGGGCCTCGGAGGAGCCGACGTTGCGGAACCGGTGGCGCACGTTCAGCGGGACCAGCAGCCCCTGGTCGGTGCGCAGCGGGTGGGTCTCCCCGTCGAGGTCGACCTCCAGCGTTCCGGCGACCACGTACACGAACTCCTCGGAGTACGGGTGGTAGTGCTCGGCGATCGACTCGCCCGGGGCCATCACCGCCAGGCCCATGAAACCGCTGGTCGAGCCCACCGAGGTCGGGGTGAGGACGGCGCGCAGGTCCCCGCCGCGCCTGCGGTTGGGCTGGGTCTCGCTGAGGTCGACGATGCGCGGGTGATGTTTGGTCACGGCGGAGTTCCTCCTGGCGGACGGGAGCCCTGTCACGGGCTGCCGGTGGGGGTGCTGTCTCTTATACACAT
>NZ_JZWV01001034.1 GCF_000966975.1 Streptomyces katrae
GATCAGGACTGCGCCGGAGCCCGACGGTCGGTGATCAGGTCCATGGGGTACGGGGCCTGCGGGGCCCCGGCCAGCAGCCGGTCCAGCACCGCCGCCTTGCGGGGGCTCTCCATGCCGAAGCCGCCCGCGAAGCGGCCGTCGGCCGGCCCGGTGACGTCGAGCAGACGGACCACGACGTCGTCCCGCTGGAAGATGCTGCTGCTCAGCACGGGACTCGTGGGGATCTTCGCGGCCGCCTCGTCCTGGCGGGCGAGGAAGCGGGCCACGAGGGGGCCGCAGCCGGGCTTCGCCGGGTAGAACAGCGCGTGCCGGGTGATCCGGTCCGGCTGCGGTCCGTGCGCGGCGACGTGGTGGACGGCCGGCAGGCCCGCGCGCATGAAGAACATCCGGGCGGACTCCGGGTCGGACAGGTCCCGGTCCTGCTCCAGGTACGGGTTGATGGCGTGCTCCACGGCCCGCACCTCGGGCTGCTCCGACACGTGCCGCAGCGCCGCCGTCAGGTCGCCCTGCACCTCCACGGCCCGCACCACCCGGTTGCCGTGCATGAACAGGGAGGTGCGCAGCAGCCGGGTGTGGTCGTCGACGCGGGCGGCCGGGGACTCGTACGAGGAGAGGATCTCCGCGACCTTCCCCTCGCTGCCCGGCTTGACCGTGAAGGTCAGCGCGTGCCGGACGATCCCCTCGCCGAGCCGGGGCCCGTCCTGCAGCCGCCCGCCGAACCCCGCCTGCGGGAAGTCGTAGCGCCGGCCGGTCTCGCGCAGCACCGTGAACTTCAGCGGGCGCATGGAGCGGGCGCAGGCGCCCAGCGGCTTGACCTGCTCGGCGTGCTCCTCGCTGTTGACCCAGGCGAGGTACTGCGGCGCACTCTCCCATTCGCTGGTGATCAGCCACTGCGAGGGGTTCTCGAAGGACTGGCAGAGCTGGTCCCCCAGGTGCCCGGGCACCGAGGCGATGTCGTGCCTCAGCCGCTCGTAGGCCTCGAAGAACCGCTGCTGGGCGCCCTCGTGGAGGTCCATCAGCAGGACGACCCGGAGCATGGAGCCGTCGAACGCGGACTGCGACACCCGTTCGGACAGGGTGGTTGTCATCTCTGCTCACTCCTTCGTGGGGGCACGGACGCCGGAGCGTGTGCGCTCCCTGCCTCATCCGGCGGCAACTGCCCGGCCGCACGGGGCCCCGTGGCCCGAGGTCACCGGACGCGGGAGGGTCCGGACGGGAGGGGCCGCCGCTGTCGCTCATCGTCATCCGCCCGGGTGCGGATCGCGACATCTCCGGATCAAGCGGGTGACAAGAGGCGACTCGCCCGGGCAAGAAGGCTGATCGGGGGCATAAGCCGTCCATTGCCCCTCGTACTGCCCCCACACGAAACAGGAGCCCGCAGCAGATGGAAGAGCATGCCGATGTCCGCGTACCGGTCCTCGTCGTGGGCGGTTCCCTCGTGGGCCTCTCCACCTCGCTGTTCCTGAGCCGCCACGGCATCAGGCACATGGTGGTCGAGAAGCACGCCGGAACCTCCGTCCACCCGCGCGGACGGGGGATCAACG
>NZ_JZWV01001035.1 GCF_000966975.1 Streptomyces katrae
GGAGCTGTTCCGGACGGCGGGGGCCGAACCCGCCATCCGCAAGGAGGCCTCCGCCCTGGAGGCCAACCAGGGCATCCTGCAGACCCAGGCCCTCATCGGCGGTGAGCACAAGTGGCTCATCAAGGCCGTCGACCCCTCCGGGGCGCTCGCCCGGTTCAGCCCCACCGGCTGGTGCCTGTGCAGCCAGAACAACATCGAGCCGGTCCTGGCCGCGCAGAGCCGCGCCCAGGGGGCCGACGTACGCTTCTCCACCGAGCTGATGACCTTCGACCAGGACGCCGAGGGGGTCACCTGCCTGGTGAAGGACCGGGGGACCGGCGAGCACCTCACCGTCCGCGCCGACTACCTGATCGCCGCCGACGGACCGCGCAGCCCCGTCCGCGAGGCCCTCGGCATCCGCCAGGCCGGCAGCGGCGAGCTGTTCCACAACGTCAGCATCGTCTTCCGCTCCGAACGCCTCGCCGGCCTCCTGGGCGACCTGCGCTTCATCGTCTGCTACCTGATGCGCCCGGGCGCCGACGGAGCCCTGCTGCCGGTGGACAACGAGACCCAGTGGGTCTTCCACGCCCCCTGGCACCCGGAGACGGGCGAGACGCTGGAGGACTTCACCGAGGAGCGCTGCATCGCCCAGATCCGCAACGCCATCGGCGTGCCCGACCTGGACGTGGAGATCGGCGGCAAGGCCCCCTGGCACGCCGCCGAGCGGGTCGCCCAGCAGTACTCGGTCGGCCGGGTCTTCGTCGTCGGCGACGCGGCGCACGAGATGTCCCCGACCGGGGCCTTCGGCTCCAACACCGGCATCCAGGACGCGCACAACCTGGCCTGGAAGATCGCCGCCGTGCTGAACGGCTCCGCCGGACCGGACCTGCTGCACACCTACGAGGACGAGCGGCTCCCCGTCGCCCGCGCCACCAGCGAACGCGCCTCCGCCCGTTCGGCCGAACACAGCCACCCCGGGTACGTCCCCCCGCCCACCATGGGCGGCGGCCCCGGCAGCGGGGTCCTCACCACCGCCATGGG
>NZ_JZWV01001036.1 GCF_000966975.1 Streptomyces katrae
ACCACCGCCATGGGCTACTGCTACCCCAGGGGCGCCGTCGTCGGCGGGGACCCGGACCGGCCGATCATCCCCGAGACCATGCGCCTCAAGGGCGACGTCGGCACCCGCGCCCCGCACATGTGGCTCACCCGGGCCGGGCAGCGGGTCTCCCTCCTCGACCTCTACGAGACCTCCTTCGTGCTGCTCAGCAGCCCGGGCACGCCCTGGAAGGAGGCCGCCGGCCAGGTCGCGCGGGAACTCGGCGCACACCTGGACGCCTACACCATCGGCTCCGCGCCCGACGCCGACCTGGTCCAGCCGGACGGCGCCGACTGGGCGGAGCTCCACGAACTGGCCGCCGACGGGGCCGTCCTCGTCCGCCCGGACGGGTTCGTCGCCTGGCGGGCGGAGCACACCCCGGCCGATCCGCGCGGGGAACTCCTGGACGCCATGACGCGGCTGCTGCGCCGCGCCTGACGGCGTCCGGCTCAGCGGCAGGCCCAGCACCCCGCCCAGCACCCGTGGCCCCCGTGCCGCGGGTGCGGGCGGCGGTGCCGCGCTCCGGCATGCCCGGGGGAGGCCGGCGGCCGGCCGGTCCGGCCCGCGAGACAGGCGACCACGACGGTGATCGCGGCCAGCTCCTCGGGGCAGGCGGTGCCCCGGTGGACCCGGAGCAGACTCGATATCGCCTCTTCACTGCGCATGGTGACGGCCTCTCGGCAGGAGGTGTCCCCCCTGGGTCCGCCGCGGCAGGGCCCTCGTCCCACCCGGCCCGCCGGGCCCGCGGGCCCGATGCAGACGACGCTACGGGGCCGAACGTGGGCGTGTCGCGCCGGACGGCGGTTGTCCACAGCCGTCCGGGCGATGCCGCCGACGGCCGCCCGGGCGACGCGGCCGACGGCCGGGCGGGGGCCCGCCGGTGGCCTGCCGGTGGTTCACCGGCGGCCCAGCTTCACCCATCGGGCCGTGCTGGGCACCCCGCGCCCGTCCAGCAGGAAGAGCATGTAGTACCCGGGCGGGGCGTCCGCCGCGGTGCGCGGGGTGCGCAGGGTCATCGTCTCGCCCCGTACGGCGGTGACGGCGAGTTCCAGGTGCCGCTGGCTGGTGTTCACCGCGTGGGTGACCGTGGTCGGAGCCAGCAGCACGGCCCGGCGGACCGCGGAGGCGGTCCGGCTGCGGACCTCGAAGAGGGCGTCGTGCGCGAGTTCGCCCCCGGGTACCCGGTCCAGGGCCGGCCGGGTGCCGCCCTGGTGGAGGTAGGCGGGCTCGTAGATCTCGATGCTGCCGTCCATCGCGTCCCGGATGTCGGGGTCGTTGGCGATCTGCTGGAGTTCGTCGCCGGTCACCATCACCCTTCCGTCCGGCATCACCAGGGCGTTGGAGTGGTAGCCGCGCGGCAGCCGCTGGGCCGGTCCGAGCCGCCAGCGGCCGCGGGCGTCGCGCAGCTCCGTCTGCCGGTACTTCAGGTCGGCCCGCGGGTTGAACGGGCCGTGGCCGTAGTCGCGGGTGCTCAGGGCCCCGTTGACGGTGAGCAGGGTGGCGTCCGGCAGGATCAGGGTGTCGTCCTGGGTCCGGCCGAACGCCCGGGGCCGCTCGGTGCTCCAGCGTCCGCCCGACAGCCGGTAGGTGTTCGGGTCGTGCGGGTCGCCGCCCAGGACGAGGACCGAGTCCGGGCCGCGCAGGCCCGCCGGGAGCGGCACGGCCGACCCGTAGCCCCGGAAGTCCGCCGGGCGCCGGGGCAGGCCGGTGCGGGTCTCCTTGACCGGGTCGAACCGCCACTGCTGGTCGGCGTCGCGGCCCAGGCCGTAGATCATCCCGTCACGCAGCGAGAACAGGTGCGGGTAGTCGTTGCGGAAGGGGGCGTCCGCGCGGAACCGCTCCACCGCCATCCCCGTCGGGATGTCGTACGTCCGCCAGGGCACCGGCAGCCCCTTCGCGGGGAACCGCTCCACCACCGGGGTGGGGGTGCCGGTACCGCGTTCGGACTGGCCCGACATGATGGTCTGGCGGCCGTCGGCGCCGGTGACCACCGAGGGGTACCAGCGGCCCACGGACATGTCCCGGTTGCGGAACCAGGTCTCGGTCCACGGGTCGAACACGAAGGAGAGCTTCGCCCCGCTGCCGCCCTTGCCGCCCGCGTTGCCGCCGAAGACCGCCAGCATCCCGTTGGGCAGGAAGGCGTGCCCGGCGCAGAAGAACGGCGCCGGGCGCGGGACCCAGGTGCCGTCCGGCATCAGCACGGTCGGCGGCCGGACCTCCTTGAAGGCCCGCGCCCCCGTGCCCTTGGCCGGGTCCCACAGGAAGGCGCGGCCCGCGTTGGTCCGGCCGATGCGGTCGGTGGGGCCGGTCTCCTTGGTGGGGTCGACCTCGACCCGTTCGAAGGAGAAGAGCAGCACCTTGCCGGTGGGGAGCTGGGCGAGGTGGACGCCGAAGTCGGGGGAGGGGAAGAACTCCGCGAACCGGCCGTCGCGGGCCGCGGAAAAGGCCTTGTTGGCCGCGGCCTGGGAGCTGGTCAGCGCGGCCAGGCTCGCGGTGCGGGTGGCCTGCGGGTACTCGGCGGCCCCCGCGGCGGCGCTGCGCCGCTCGGCGTGGGCCCGGGCGTGGTCGGCGCCGATGGCGGCGGCCTCGGCGTCGGCGTGGCCGGGTTCGGCTCCCGGCCCGGTCCCGTGGGCCGAGGCGACCGGTGCGGAGAGGAAGGCGCTCGCGGCCAGGGCGGCGGCCAGCGCGGCCGACAGGGCGGCGGAGGCGGCGGCGGACCGGGGTGCTCTTCGGGACATGCGGCGCGCTCCTCGGTGTGCGACGGCCGGGGCCGAGGGCCGCCAGCTGCGGGAGGTTCGCCATGCTAGAAGCTCACCTGCATATCGCCTCATATGACC
>NZ_JZWV01001037.1 GCF_000966975.1 Streptomyces katrae
GCTGGAGGTCGGCCCACGGGTTCAGCTCGTAGCCGGTCGGCAGGTGGATGCGCCGGCCGCCGTCCCCGGACCCGGACCGCTCGGGCAGGGGCTGCGCCAGTCGTGCCGTGACCGCCTCCAGGCCCTCGTCCTCGCGCAGCCGCACCAGTTCCGCGAGGTCCCAGGCGGCCGCCCCGACCACGCTCAGGCTCTGCGGGCCGCGGCGCTGCACGACGCCCCGCACCAGCAGCAGGAAGGAGTGGAAGACGGTGTGCGCGCAGGCCTCCTGGCTGTCGTCGAAGAAGGCCAGGTCGACCAGGCCTGTGCCGTCGTCCAGGGTGGTGAAGATGACCCGCCTGCCGGAGCGGATCGGCGGGGTCTGGGTGGCCGCCTTGGCGCCCGCGACGAGCACGGTCCGCCCGTGCGCGGTCTCCCGCAGACGGCGGGCCGGGACCGCGCCCAGCTCGGCGAGGAAGGCGTGGTGGCCGTCCATCAGGTGGCGGGAGGCGTCCATGCCGAGGACGCCGAGTTCCGCGCTGAGCCGCTCGGCCTCGGTCAGGTCGGGCAGGCCGACGGTGGCGGTGGACCGGCCTCCGCCCAGGGGCAGTTGGGACCCGCCCCGCACCCCGGCGGCGCGCTGGGCGCCGTGCAGTTCCGTCAAGTGCAGCAGCAGGTCACGGCGGTTGGCGGCGAAGGCGTCCAACGCACCGACCTGCGCGAGGCGTTCGGCCACCGGGCGGCCGGGGTGGGCGCGGTCCCAGAAGTCGCGCAGGGAGGCGTACGGCTGTCCGGTCTCGATGCGCAGGGCCTCGGCCTCGCTGATGCCGTGGACGTCGGACAGGGCGAGCCGCAGCCCCCACCGGCCGGGCCCCGGACGATCCGGGGCGTCGGACACCAGTTCGATGCGGTGGGCGACCGCCGAGCGGTTCACGTCCAGCGGCAGCACCGGCACGCCCCGCCGCCGGGCGTCCGCCAGCAGCAGCCGCTTGGGGTACATGCCGGGGTCGTGGGTGAGCAGCCCGGCGTAGAAGGCCGCCGGGTGGTGGGCCTTGAGCCAGGCCGACTGGTACGTGGGCACGGCGAAGGCCACCGCGTGCGCCTTGCAGAAGCCGTAGCTGCCGAAGGCCTCGACGATCTCCCAGGTCCGGGCGACCACCTCCGGCGAGTAGCCGCGCCCGGCCGCCGTCGCCGCGAACCAGGCCTTGATCCGGCCCTGGGACTGCGGGTCGGAGAGCCCGCGCCGCACCCGGTCGGCCTCGTCGCGGCCGCAGCCGGTCATGACGTGCACGATCTCGATGATCTGCTCGTGGAAGACCACCACCCCGTAGGTCTCGCGCAGCGCGTCGGCCAGGTCCGGGTGCGGGAAGCGGACGGGGGCCCGCCCGTGCCGGGCCTCGATGAAGGGCCGCACCATGTCGGCGGCGACCGGACCGGGCCGGAAGAGGGAGATGTCGACGACCAGGTCGTGGAAGGCCTCCGGTTGCAGCCGTCCGACCAGGTCGCGCTGGCCGGGGGACTCGATCTGGAAGCAGCCCAGCGTCTCGGCGGAGCGGATCAGTTCGTACGTGGCCGGGTCGCCCGGCGGTACCTGTGCGGGGTCGTCGAGGTCGAGCTCCTCCCCCGTGGTGCGGCGCAGCTCGGCGACGGCGTGCGCCATCGCGGACTGCATCCGTACGCCCAGCACGTCGAGTTTGAGCAGGCCGAGGTCCTCCACGTCCTCCTTGTCGAACTGGGACATGGGGAAGCCCTCCCCGCTGGTGGGGACCACGGGGGTGCGCTCCAGCAGGGTGGCGTCGGAGAGCAGCACCCCGCACGGGTGCATGGCGGTGCCGCGCGGCAGGGCGTCCAGGGCCTCGACGAGGTCCCAGAGCCGGGCGTGCTCCTCCCCCCGTACGCCCTCGCGCACGCCGCGCAGCTCCGGCAGTTCGTCCAGGGCCGCGCGGGCGTCGCGGGCCCGGATGTGCGGGAAGGCCTTGGCGAGCCGGTCGACGGCGGCCGGGTCCATGGACAGGGCGGCGCCGACGTCGCGGACGGCGTGGCGGACCCGGTAGGTCTCGGGCATGGCGACGGTGGCGACGCGTTCGGTGCCGAAGCGGGCGATGATCCGGCGGTAGACCTCCAGGCGGCGGGCGGATTCCACGTCGATGTCGATGTCGGGCAGGACGCGGCGGCGCCTGGACAGGAAGCGCTCCATGAGCAGGCCGTTGGCGACGGGGTCGGCGTGCGCGATGCCGAGGAGGTGGTTGACGAGGGAGCCGGCGCCGGAGCCCCGGGCGGCGACCCGGATGCCCATCTCCCGGACGTCGTCCACGACCTGGGCGACCGTCAGGAAGTACGAGGCGTAGCCGTGGAAGGCGATGACGTCGAGCTCCTCGTGCATCCGCTCCCAGTAGGCGCGCTCGCCGGCGTAGCCGCGCAGCACCATGCCGGCACTGGCGCGGGAGGCGAGCACCCGCTGGGCGGTGCGGCCGGCGGCGCCGACGAGGCGGGCCTCGGGGAAGTGGACGGAGCCGAGGCCGAGGTCGTCCTCGGGGTCCACGGCGCAGGCCTCGGCGGTCTCGCGGGTGCGGGCGAGGAGCCGGCGGGCGTCGGCGGGGCGCAGCCCGGCGGCCCGCGCGATCCGGTCGGCGGCCTCGGCCATGGCGGCGGGGTCCTTGAGCCAGCGCTCGCCGCCGTCGAGGGGGCCCCGGGGGTCGACGGGGACCAGGCAGCGGGCGGCGTCGAGGACGTCGGCGACGGGGCCCTGGCCGGGGTCGGCGTAGCGGACGGCGTTGGTCAGCACGGCCGGGACGCCCTGTTCGGCGGCGAAGCCGACGGTACGGGCGGCCAGGCGCAGCGAGCCGGGGCCGGTGCCGGGGCGGCCGTGGTGGACAGCCTCCAGGCGCAGGGAGTCCCCGTACCGCTCCCGCCAGGGTGCGAGCAGCCGCGCGGCCCGGTCGGGGCGCCCGGCGGCCAGCGCCCGCCCCACCTCGGACCCGGGCCCGAGCAGCACGAACACCCCGCCGCCGCCGAGCGCCTCCCAGGGCGCCAGGGGCTGCCCGTGGCCGTCGGCGGCGTGGGCGGCGGTGACCAGGCGGCAGAGCTCCGCCCAGCCGGCGGCGCCGTCGCGGGCCAGGAAGAGGGCGCGGGGGGCGGACTCGTCCACGAAGGCCCCGCCCCTCACGGGCACGCGCCGGCGGTACGAGGCCTCGGCCGCCCGGCCGCCCGGGCCGGCCCCGTCGGGCGACCCCGCAGGGGACACGGAAACCGCCAGGTCCACTCCGAACAGCGGCCGGGTCCCGGCCGCCGCGGCCGCCTTCGCGAAGCGGACCGCGCCCGCGAGGGTGTCGCGGTCGGTCAGGGCGAGGGCGTCCATGCCCCGCTCGGCGGCGCGTTCCGCCAGCCGCTGCGGGTGCGAGGCGCCGTAGCGCACGGAGAACCCCGAAACGGTGTGCAGATGCGTGAAACCGGGCACCCGCGGCCCTCCTGCTTCCCTCGACCTTCTTGCCTCCCCCCGTCTCTCTCCACCATAGAGCAATTCGAATACCCGTGCGAAACACCTGTTCGATCATCCATTCGGCCCGCCCCTGCTGCGCCCCGCTCCCGGCGCGCGGAGCGTGGGGGCATGACCCAGCCCACCGAGCACACCGACACGGGCCCGGCCGGCGGCTTCCTCGCCGAGGTCAAGGACGCCGTGACCCTCCGGGCCGCGGTGCTGGTCCTGGGGGTGCTGGCCCTGCAGCTGGCGTTCGTCACCTCGTACATCGGGGCCTTCCACCACCCGAAGCCCAGCGAGATCCCGATCGCGGTGGCCGCCCCCGCGCAGCCGCTCGCCGCGCGGACCGCGGAGCGGCTCGGCGCCCTGCCCGGCGAGCCGCTGGACCCGCGGGCGGTCGCGGACGAGGCGACGGCACTCGCGCAGATCCGGAACCGGGAGGTGGACGGGGCGCTGATCATCGACTCCCAAGCCCTGGAGCAGATCGTCGGGGCGGCCGAGAAGTCCCAGGGGCGGGGCGTCGTCGTCGTGGACGTGGCCCCCGCCGACCGGGGCGACAGCCGCGGCCTGAGCTCGTTCTACCTGGTCGTCGGCTGGTGCGTGGGCGGCTACCTGTGCGCCGCGGTCCTCGCCGTCAGCGCCGGCGCCCGGCCCGCGAACGTCCACCGCGCCGTCATCCGGCTCGGGACGCTGCTGCTGTACTCGATCGCCGCCGGGCTGCTCGGCACCCTCATCGCGGGCCCGGTGCTGGGCGCCCTGCCGGGCCCGATCACGGCCCTCTGGGGGCTCGGCACCCTGGTGGTCTTCGCCGTCGGCGCGCTCACCCTGGCCCTCCAGGGGCTGGCGGGTGTGGTCGGCATCGGCCTGGCCATCCTGCTGGTCGTGGTCCTCGGCAACCCCAGCGCGGGCGGCGCCTACCCGTACCCGCTGCTGCCGCCGTTCTGGCGGGCGATCGGCCCGGCCCTGCCGCCGGGCGCGGGCACCTTCGCCGCGCGTTCCATCGCCTACTTCCGGGGCAACGGCGCGGCCGGCCCGATGCTGGTCCTGTCCGCCTGGGCGGTGGCCGGCTCGGCCGTCACCCTGGTCTGCGCGGCCGTCCGCCGCGGCAGGCCGGGCGCCGCGGTGGGCAGCGGCCTGCCCGACGAGGCAACCCCTACGGAGTGGCCAGCCGCGTGAGCAGGCCGTTGATCGTGTCCTGGTCGGCCAGTACCGGCAGGGTGTCGAAGTACAGCTCCCACTCGCCGTCCGGCCCGAAGCGCTCCACGATCCCGAACGGGACGGCGGGGCCGTCCTCCCCGTTAGGGGTCGCCCGCTTCCTGGAGACGGTGCCGTACCACTCGACGTACGTGGTGGTCTTGCCGAACGCCACCTGTCCCGCCTTGAGTTCGAGGTCGGCCCGGTCGAGGAGCCGCTGCAGGTAGTCCCGCTTCCCGGCCTTCGTCACGAGGGGCGCGGCCAGTCCCGGCCCGGCCAGCCGGGCGCCGCCCGTCCGGCTCAGCAGCGCTCCGGCGTCCCCCGCGTTCCACGCGGCCAGGCGGTCCGGCAGGTCGGCCGGGGTGAGGCGGGCGCCGTCGAACAGGCCCTCGGGGGCGTCCGGCAGGATGTCGCGGACCAGCACGTGGCGGTCGTAGTAGCGACGGGCCTGGAGGGTCCTGCCCTCGTCACCCAGCACGTTGCGGGCGATCTGCGGGTAGGCCACCTTGTGGCCCTTGACGGTGGCCGTGTTCCACTGGCCGAACATCACCACACCGCCGTCGGCCACCACGTTCGTGCCGGTGTACCGCAGATCGGGGGCCAGCCTCAGGGAGCCGGCGATGGCGGCGCCGATGACGGGCTGACCGGTCCTGGGAGCGCTGCCCGCCTCCCACAGGGTCGCGGCCGGGTCGAAGATGTCGAGGTAGGCCGCGACCCGTGGATGCTGCAGGGCCTTGTCCCCGGTGAGCGGCGCGTCGCCGGTCGGCATCCCGCCGAAGGCCAGCTGGCGCTGGAGGAACGCGCAGACGTTGGGGGTGATGCGCCCCTCGAGCCGTTCGATCCCGGCCCGCGCCCCCGCGCAGTCCGCCCCCGGGGCCCCGGCCGCCGGCGCGCCGGGCCAGGCGGCCGCCGAGGTCGCCAGCCCCACCGCGACGGCCGCCAACGAGATCCCCCACGCCTTGCGCCGATGCGCGAACATCCACCCACCCCGATCCGGTGTCTCCACGACGGCCCCTTGCCGCCCGGACGACCCCAGCCTGCCCGGCACCCCGGCCAAGATCGATTACCTCCGCGGTAATGGCCGCCCGACGGGTCCCCCGGGTACCCGCGCGGCCCGGTCCCGCCCGGGACCGCGGACGGGCGGCCGTCACGGCCCGGGCTGCCGCCGCGCCCTATCGCATCTCCCCCACCGGGAGCACAATCACCCTGACTGCTCGCGCCTGACGTGAGGGAGGGAGCGCGTGCGCGAAGAGGTGCGCACCGCTGACGGACGCGTCCTGACGGCGGAACACTGGGGGGACCCGGACGGCAAGCCCGTCTTCCTGCTCCACGGCATGCCCGGCAGCCGGCTCGGCCCGGCCCCCCGCGGCATGGTCCTCTACCAGCGGCGGGTCCGGCTCATCGCCTACGACCGGCCCGGCTACGGCGGCTCCGACCGCCATCCGGGGCGCACGGTGGCCGACGTGGCCCAGGACGTTGCCGCGGTCGCCGACGCCCTCGGCGTGGACACCTTCGCCGTGGCCGGCCGCTCGGGCG
>NZ_JZWV01001038.1 GCF_000966975.1 Streptomyces katrae
CCGGCCGCTCGGGCGGCGCCCCCGGGGCCCTGGCCTGCGCCGCGCTGCTGCCGGAGCGGGTGACGCGGACGGCGGCCCTGGTGCCCATCGCGCCCCGGGACGCGGAGGACCTGGACTGGTTCGCGGGGATGGCCGCCTCGAACGTACGGGAGTACACCACCGCCGCCGCGGACCCCGAGGAGCTCACGGCCCGGCTGATCCCGCGCGCCAGCGGTATCGCACGGGACCCGGGGCGGCTGCTGGACGAGCTGCGCCGGGAGCTGACCGCCAGCGACCGGATGATCGTCTCGGACGCCGGGCTGCGGTCGATGCTGCTGCGCAACTACCGCGAGGGGGTGCGCACTTCGGCGTTCGGGTGGATCGACGACATGCTGGCCGCCAGCAGCCCCTGGGGGTTCGACCCCGCCGACATCCGCTGCCCCGTGCTGATCTGGCACGGGGAGCTCGACGTGTTCTCCCCGGTGGGCCACGCCCGCTGGCTGGGCCGGCGCATCCCCGGCGCCACCACCACCATCGACCCGGACGCCGCGCACTTCGCGGCCCTGCGCGCGCTGCCCGGCGTCCTCACCTGGCTGCTGCGCGAACTGCCCGCCCCTTCCGTGGAGGAGCAGCAGCCGGCCTGAGCCCCTAGAGAGCCTCCCGCGCCGCGTCGGCCAGCAGGGCCAGGACCTCGGCGAGGCGGGCGCGGACGGCGGGGTCGGAGACGGCCCCGTCGGCGCCGACCGTCGCCCGGTCCACCGGGATCCGTACGCAGGCGGCGTCGACGACGGCGGCGCCCGTGTAGCCGAGCACCGTCCGCAGCGTGGCCTCGGCGCCCCCGCCCCGGCCCGGAGCGGCCGCGTTCACCCAGGCCACGGGCTTGTCGGAGATCTCGGTACCGCCCACCGTCCAGTCCAGCAGGTTCTTGAACGAGCCGGGCAGCGTGCCCGCGTACTCCGGGGCGCAGACCAGCAGTGCCGCCGCCCCCGCGATCGCCCCGCGCAGCGCGGCCACCGGGGCGGGCAGCGGGTCGGTGTCCTGGTCGGGGTTGAAGTGCGGGAGGTCCGCGAGGCCCTCGTAGCGGACGGCGGCCACCGGGACGGCCCCCGCGGCGGCCACGGATTCGGCGGTGCGCAGCACGGCCTCGTTGACGGAGCCGGCGCGCAGGCTCCCGGAGAGGAGGAGGATGAC
The DNA here is from genome assembly GCF_000966975.1 of Streptomyces katrae. Classification (GTDB taxonomy): domain Bacteria; phylum Actinomycetota; class Actinomycetes; order Streptomycetales; family Streptomycetaceae; genus Streptomyces; species Streptomyces katrae. The sequence continues at coordinate 1,171 of NZ_JZWV01001038.1, forward strand.
GGGAAGTGCGGGTGACGTGGGCATCCGTCCACGCTACCGAGGGGCCGCAGCGCCCTCCCGGGCGCCCCGGGGGAACTGGATCTTGCCGTGCGGCGAACGGCCGAATACGGCACCTCGATTATTCCCCCACTCTTTCTATAGAACGCTTGACCAGGCGTCATGTCTCGGTTGCCAATGGGGTGCGGACGAGTAAAGTCCGAGCCAGACGCCGGCGGCGCGCCGGAGTCATTCCCTCCCATTCGCTATGGCCTCCCCGAGGACGGTGCCATGAACACTTCCGCCACCCCGCCGACCAGCGCGGTCAAGGACCGCCGGGTCCCCCTCGACAAGATCGACGTCCGCAGTGCCCCGGTCGCCGCGGCCCTCGGCCGGGTACTGCCGTCGGAATCCGGCCGTCACACGCAGGCACCGATCTTCAACTCTGCGCTCTGACAATGCAGTACGCGCTCTAGACTGGTGGAATGACCGGCCTGATCGCATTTCGCGAGATCGTCCTGAAGGTGCACAGCAGATGCGATCTCGCCTGTGATCATTGCTATGTCTACGAACACGCTGATCAGAGCTGGCGAGCCCGGCCGAAAGTGATCTCCCCCGGGGTCATTTCCCGGACCGCGTCGCGGCTCGCCGAACATGCCCGTGACCATGCACTCCCCTCCGTCACGGTGATCCTCCACGGAGGGGAACCCCTGCTGGCGGGCCCGGACCGACTCCGCCTCGTGTGCGAGGAGTTCACCCGCGCGCTCGCTCCAGCTCGGCCCCCGTTATCTCGACCTCTTCGCCGAGTACGGCGTCCGGGTCGGCGTCTCCCTCGACGGGGACCGCGCGGCCAACGACCGCCACCGGCGGTTCGCGGACGGCCGCTCCAGCCATCCGCTGGTCCTGCGGGCCGTGGGCCTGCTGCGCTCGGAGCCCTACCGCCACCTCTACCAGGGCCTGTTGTGCACCGTGGACGTGGCCAACGACCCCGCGGCCGTGCTGGACGCGCTGGTCGCACTGGAACCGCCCCGGGTGGACTTCCTGCTCCCCCACGCCACCTGGCAGACCCCGCCGCCCCGGCCCGGCGGCGCGCCCGACGCGTACGCCCGCTGGCTGCTGCGGGTCTTCGACCGCTGGGAGGCGCTGGGGCGGCCGGTGCCCGTCCGGCTCTTCGAGTCCCTGCTGTCCACCCTGCGCGGCGGGCCCAGTCTGACGGAGTCCCTGGGGCTGGCCCCCACCGACCTGGTGGTCGTCGAGACCGACGGCACGCTGGAGCAGGTCGACTCCCTCAAGAGCGCCTTCGAGGGGGCCGCCGCCACCGGGTTCAACGTCTTCGACCACCCCTTCGACCTCGTGGCGGCCCACCCCGGGGTGCGGGCGCGGCAGCTGGGGCTGGAGGGCGTCAGCGGCACGTGCCGCCGGTGCCCTGTCGTACGTTCGTGCGGCGGCGGGCTCTACACGCACCGCTACCGGGAGGACGGCCCGGCCGGCGCGGGCTTCGACAACCCCTCCGTCTACTGCTCCGACCTGCGGGAACTGGTGGAGGGGGTGGAGGGCCGGACGGCCGGGCGGGAGACCGCCCCGGAGCTGGCCGATCCGGCCGAACTCGCCCGTTCCCAGGAGGAGCTGACCCGCGCGCTGCTGGCCCGGCTGCACGGCGAGCTCGCCGCCGGCCCGGAGTGGGCGCGGGCCTGGGAGCTGCTGACCGGGGTCGAGGAGGCGGACGCCGCCGCGCTGGACGCCGTCCTGGGCCACCCGTTCACCCGGACCTGGGTGCTGGAGGCCCTGGACGCCGCCCGCGAGGGCCGCCTGGACGCCCCGGGTGCCGCCCGCAGGCTGGCCGCGCTGGCGGCGGCCGCCGTGC
>NZ_JZWV01001039.1 GCF_000966975.1 Streptomyces katrae
CGGGCCGCGCGGGCGGCGGCCGCCGTGCTGCGCGGCGGGCTGGAGCCGCCGGCCGAAGTGGCGTACCGGGACGGCGAGGTGTACCTGCCGACGCTGGGGCTGCTGCGGCTCGGGGAGCCCGGTACGGAGGGCCGGGCCGCGCTGCACGCCACCGGAGAGGGCTACGCGGTCGTCCGGGCCGGCCGCACCGAGCACCGCTTCGGCCCGGCGGCGGGCGACGCGCGCTGGCTGCCCGTCCGGACCTGGCAGCCGGGGCCGCAGCAGCCGCCGGTGGCGCTGGAGGACCTGGACCCGTACCGCAACTGCTTCGCCCGCCCGCCCCGGCTGCGGC
>NZ_JZWV01001040.1 GCF_000966975.1 Streptomyces katrae
GGCCGACGCGTGGCGCCGCCGGCTCGACGCGGCCTGGGCGCTGCTGCACCGCACCGTCCCCGAGTTCGCCCGGGCGGCCACCGCCGGGCTGAGCACCCTGACCCCCCTCGCCGGCGGCCCCCGGGCCCAGGGCTGGGGCGAGGCCGGGCGGCACGGGCCGGGCGCGCTCGGGGTCCCGTACGCGGCCGGGGTGCGGGAGACCGCGCTGGCCCTGCTGACCGGGCGGCGGCGGGCCCGGCTGCGGGCGCTGACGGAGGTGGCCGACCTGTACGCGCTGGACGGGGCCTGGCAGCACCCGTCCCCCTGGCGGACCCGCCCGGTGCCGGTGTCGCGGCTGCTGGCCGACGTGCACGAGCGGGTCGCGGTGGAGGCGTACCGGCGGGCCACGACCACCCAGGAGCCGGGGGGCGCGGACCGGATCCACCGGGCCCTGGACCACCTGTCGGAGGCGGCCGAGCTCACGGTCACCGGCAAACGGCTGGTGGAGGAACTGCGCTGGGAGCTGAAGATGGTGGACGCGTGACCCCCCTCCCGCGCGGCCACGGCGCGCCCCGGGTGCCCCGTTCCTTATCCGCGCCCGCGCCCCCGGGCGCCCTCGCCCTGGCCGTCCAGCTGCGGCTGCTCGGCGTACGCCCCCGGCAGCGGCTGCTGGTGCACGCCGCGCTGGGCGGGACGGGCCTGCACCCCGGGACGCTGCGCGAGGCCCTCAGCGGGGTGCTGGGACCCCACGGCACCCTGGTCGTCCCGGCGTTCACCCCGGAGAACTCCCTCACCTCCTCCGCCCACCTGGAGCGGACCGCCGGCCTGGACTCCGAAGCGCTGGCGGCCTTCCGCGCGCGGATGCCCGCCTTCGACCCGGAGCGCACCCCGAGCCAGGGCATGGGCGCCCTCGCCGAGGCCGTGCGCACCGCGCCGGGCGCCGCCCGCAGCGGCCATCCGCAGACCTCCTTCGCCGCGCTCGGCGCGGATGCGCGGCGGATCTGCGCGGAACACCGGCTGGAATGCCATCTGGGTGAGGATTCCCCCCTGGGAAAACTGTGCTGGGAGGGAGGGCAGGTACTCATGATCAATGTGGGATTCGCGTCCTGCACCGCGTTCCACCTCGCGGAGTACCGAATTCCGAAGCCCCCCTTGCGCATGTACGACTGTGTGGTGAAGGTGAACCTTCCGGGCGAGCGGCGGGGGACGGCGCACGAGGGGGAGTGGACCAGGTACGAGGACGTCGCCCTGGACGACAGTGATTTCGCGGAGATCGGCCGGGCATTCCCGGATTCGCTCCTGCGCCGGGGGAAGGTGGGCGGGGCACCCGCCGTTCTCTTCTCGATCACGGACGCCGTCGATCACGCCCAGGCGTGGATGACCGAAAACAGACGCTGATTGACTGAACGAGGAGGGGATGTGGCGAAGGAGCTCCGGAATGATGTTCCTTCGCTCGCATCTTCGGGACGGGGGTCGTGTGCCCGCATCAGTGCAGCCGTATTTCTTTCTCAGTTATGCGCATACGCCGAGGTTCGGGCCCGGAGGACCCGACCCGGACATGTGGGTGGAGCGGCTCTTCCGTGACCTCTGCAACCACATCATGGCGCTGACCAGCCTGCCCGCCGGCTCCGAGGTCGGCTTCATGGACCGCGAGATACGCAACGGCGAGGGCTGGTCGGAACGGCTCGGGGCGGCGCTCGCCACCTGCCGGGTCTTCGTCCCCCTGTTCTCGCCGCGCTACTTCGCCAGCCAGATGTGCGGCAAGGAGTGGTTCGCCTTCGCGCAGCGCGCCATCCAGGTGGGCGCCGTCAGCGACCAGAAGACCGAGGCCATCGTCCCCGCCCTGTGGGTGCCGGTGCCCCCCTCGCAACTCCCGCTGCCGGCCGAGCGCTTGCAGTTCAACCACAGCACCTTCGGCGAGCGCTACGTCACCGACGGGCTGTACGGCCTGATCAAACTGCGCGGCTACGCGGAGCAGTACGAGCACGCCGTGTACGAACTGGCCCGCCACATCGTCGGGGTGGCCGAGACCGTGCGGCTGAAGGCGGTCCGCCCGCTGGACTACCGGGTGGTGCCCAGCGCCTTCGGCCCGGCCGGCGGCCGGCCCGGCAGCCCCTCCGCCCGCACCCTCCACGTGACCGTGGCCGCCGCCTCCCGGCACGATCTGCCGGAGGGGCGCAGCGCCGAGTACTACGGGGAGAACGCCCTGGAGTGGAACCCGTACCACCCCGCCTCCCGGCGGCCGGTCGCGTACGTGGCCGAGGAACTGGTCAAGAACCTCAACTACCAGACCACGCTGGCCTCCTTCGACGACGAGGCCGGCCACTTCGACAGCAAGCAGCCGCCCACCCGGCCGGAGATCCTGATCGTCGACCGCTGGGCGGTGGAGGACGAGCACCGCCGCCAGCGGCTGGCCGCCTTCGACCAGGAGCACCGGCCGTGGATCAACGTGGTGGTGCCGTGGAACCGCTACGACCACCAGAGCCGGGCCAAGGAGGAGGAACTGGCGCGCCGGCTGGAGGAGACCCTGCCGGTCAAGATGAGCCAGGGCCGGGCCGCCTGCCGGGCCGCCGCCAACGGCGTGGCCAGCATGGAGACGCTCGGGCAGATCCTTCCCCAGGTGGTCGAGGCGGCCGCCCAGCAGTTCCTCAGACACGCCCAGGCGTACCCGCCGGCCGGGCACACCCCCACCGAACGCCGGCGCCTGGTCGGGCCGATGGGGATGAGCGACCCGCCGCCGGCCCCCTTCCCGCCGACCGCGCACCCGTACGGGCCGGGCGGGAACGACGCAGCCGACGACAGCACCGAGACCGACCGGGGGGACGCGGATGACAGCCAGTCGTGACAGCCGAGACGGACGCATCGTCACCTTCTACTCGTACAAGGGCGGGACCGGCCGCACGATGGCGCTGGCCAACACCGCCTGGATACTCGCCTCCAACGGCAAGCGGGTGCTCGCCGTGGACTGGGACCTGGAAGCTCCCGGCCTGCACCGCTTCTTCCACCCCTTCCTCGACCCCTCCACGCTCGGGGCCACCACCGGGGTCATCGACCTGATCAGCGAGTACGCCTGGGCCGCCACCAGCCCCGTGCAGCGGCCCGCCGACTGGCACAGGGACTACGCGCGGATAGAGCCGCACGCCGTCTCGCTGAACCCGGAGAACCTGGGCTGGGACTTCCCCGACGGGGGCACCCTCGACTTCGTGTCGGCGGGCCGGCAGAACCGCGAGTACTCGGCGACCGTGTCCACCTTCGACTGGGACAACTTCTACGACCGGCTCGGCGGCGGCCTCTTCTTCGACGCCCTGCGGGCTGACATGAAGCGCAACTACGACTACGTCCTGATCGACAGCCGCACCGGCCTGTCCGACATCGCCGACATCTGCACCGTCCACCTCCCCGACGTCCTGGTCGACTGCTTCACCCTCTCCGACCAGTCCATCGACGGCGCCGCCTCCGTCGCCCGGCAGATCGACGAGCGGTTCAGCGACCGCGGCATCAGGATCTACCCGGTGCCCATGCGCATCGACGAGGGCGAGAAGGAGAAGGCCGACGCGGGCCGGGCGCTCGCCCGGATCAAGTTCGACCGGTTCCCCGGCGGGCTCGTCGGGGACGAGCTGACCGCCTACTGGGGCGCGGTGGAGATCCCGTACCGCCCCTACTACGCCTACGAGGAGACCCTGGCCACCTTCGGCGACGAGGCCGGGCTCACCAACTCGCTGCTCTCCGCCTTCGAACGGCTGACGGCCGTGGTGACCGAGGGCGAGGTCACCGCCATGCCGGTGATCGCCGAGGACGTCCGGCTGCGGATCCGGGACGCCTTCACCCGGCGCCGTCCGGCCCTGCCCGCCGACCTGTTCCTCTCCTACGTCGCCGAGAACCGGATGTGGGCCGACTGGATCGAGTCGGTGCTCACCCGGGCCGGCTTCAGGGTCGTGCCCAAGGACGTCTCGGCGGAACGCCCGCCCGTCCCCGAGGGCGGCTCCGGCGACACCCTGGGCGGCGGGACGGGCATCGGCGTCGAGACCGCCGGCCGCACGGTGGTGCTGCTCTCCAGCGCCTACCTGAAATCGGCGCGGGCCGTGGACGTGTGGAACCGGGCCGCCGCCGAGGACCCCACCGGGGGCCGGCGCCACCTGGTGCCGCTGCGGGTGGGCGACGTACGCCTGGCCACGCCCTACATCGACCGCAACCCGGTGGACCTGTTCCGGCTCGACGAGGTGCACGCCACCGCCGCCCTGCTGCGGGCGGTGGAACGGCCGATGGCCCTCGCCGACACCGTCGCCGGCGCCTCCCAGCCCGGGCCGCGCTTCCCGGGGACGGTCCCGAAGATCTGGAACGCACCGCCCCGGAACCCCGGGTTCACCGGCCGCAGCATCGTGCTGGAGCGGATGCGCGACCAGCTGGGCGGCGGCATGGCCGTGGTGCTGCCGCAGCCGCAGACCCTGTACGGGCTCGGCGGCGTGGGCAAGACGCAGGTGGCTCTGGAGTACGTGCACCGGTTCATGGCCGACTACGACCTGGTGTGGTGGATCTCCTCGGAGCAGACCGACGACGTGGTCGCGGCCCTCGCGGAGCTGGCCGTACGGCTGGGCGCGCAGACCGGCGAGGACATGGCCGCCGCCTCCCAGGAGGCCATCGACCTGCTGCGGCGGGGGGTGCCGACCTCGCGCTGGCTGCTGGTCTTCGACAACGCCGACGATCCCGAGACGCTGAAGCGGTTCTTCCCGCCGGGCGGCCCGGGGCACGTGCTGGTGACCTCCCGCAACCAGTCCTGGTCCCAGTACGGGGACGCGCTGCCGGTGGACGTGTTCCTGCGCGAGGAGTCCGTCGAGCACCTCCAGCGCCGGGCGCCGGGGCTCACCAAGGACGACGCCGAGCAGGTGGCCGTCGCGGTGGGCGACCTGCCGCTGGCCGTGGAGCAGGCCGGGGCCTGGATCGCGGAGACGGCGACCCCCGTCTCCGCGTACCTGGAGCAGCTGGCCGAGCAGACGGCGCGGGTGCTGGGCCTCAACCAGCCGGCCGGGTACCCGCAGCCGGTGGCCGCGACCTGGAACGTGTCCATCGAGCGGCTGCAGTCCCGCTCCCCCGCCGCCGTGCGCCTGCTCCAGCTGTGCGCCTTCTTCGCTCCCGAGCCGATCTCGGCGAACCTGCTCTACAGCAAGGAGATGATCGACGCGCTGAAGCCGTACGACCCCTCGCTCCAGGAGAAGCTGGTGCTGGGCCGGGTGATCCGGGAGATCGGCCGGTTCGCGATGGCCAAGGTCGACCAGGTCAGCAACAGCATCCAGGTGCACCGGCTGGTGCAGGCCGTGATCCGGGCGCAGCTGTCGGAGGAGGAGCAGCGCGAGGCGCGGCACGCGGTGCACCGGATCCTGGCGGGGGCCCGCCCGGACGACGACGAGCCGATAGACAACCCGGCGACCTGGCCGAGGTTCAACACGATCTGGCCGCACCTGAACCCCTCGGAGGCACGGTTCTGCAAGGAGCCGGAGACGCGCCGGCTGCTGATCGACCGGGTCCGCTACCTGTGGAAGCGCGGTGACTTCAAGGCCGCGTACACCCTGGGCGAGGAGCTGCGCGAGGCGTGGCGGGAGATGCTCGGCAGCGACGACCTGCAGTACCTGTACCTGCGCTTCCACCTGTCGAACATCCTGCGCTCGCAGGGCCGGTTCGTGGAGGCGAAGGAGCTGGACGAGGTCACGCTGGAGCGGCAGCGGGCGGCGCTGGGCCCCTCGCACCCGCACACGTACATGACCACCAGCGGTCTGGCGATGGACCTGGGCGCGCTCGGCCGGTACGGCGAGGCGATGGAGCTGGCGACGGCGGCGCACGAGGGCTTCGGGCAGATCTTCCACGAGGCGCACCCGCGCACCCTGGCGGCGGCGAACAACCTGGCGCTGAACCTGCGCATGGTGGGGCAGTACGCGCGGGCGAGGGAGATCGACCAGGAGGTGTTCGACCGGCGCACGGAGGTACTGGGCCCGGACCACCCGTACACCCTGTCCTCGGCGCAGAACCTGGCCCGGGACCTGCGCGAGGTGGGCCGGTACGAGGATTCGGTGCAGCTGCTGGGGCGGACGTACGAGATCTACAAGCGGACGCTGGGCCGGGCCTTCCCGGGCACCCTGTCGGCGGCGAAGAACCTGGCGGTGTCGCTGCGGCGGGCCGGGGAGCTGGAGGACGCGCTGCGGCTGACGACGGCGACCCGCAACCGGTACCGGGCCAAGTACACCTCGGTCAACCCCGACCTGCTGGCCTGTGAGCTGAACCTGGCCTCGGACCTGTTCGCGACCGGTGATCCGGGCGCGGCGCGGGACCTGGCGCAGGAGGTGGTGGACGAGTACATGAAGGTGCCGGGCGAGAAGCACCCGTACACCCTGGCCGCGCTCAACAACCTGGCGGTGTTCCACTGGGGTGCGGGCGCGGCGGAGACGGCGGAGCCGCTGCTGCGGCAGACGATCCGCAGCATGCGCGAGGTGCTGGGCGACAACCACCCGCACACCATCTTCGCGCACCTGAACCTGGCCAACGCCCTGGCGGACCTGGGCGATCCGGAGGGCGCCCTGGAGCTGGAGCGGGAGGCGGTGGTGCGGCTGCGCGGGGCGCTCGGCGCGCACCATCCGGAGACCCTGGCGAGCTCGTCGAACATGGCGGTGAGCCTGGACATGACGGGCCGCAAGGAGGAGGCGGCGCGGGTGCGGGCGGAGGCGGTTTCCGAACTGGCGCGGCTACTCGGAGAGGACCACGGTCTGACCCGATACGCCCGTGACGAGCGGCGGGTCCACCGGGACCTGGAGCCGCTCGCGGTGTGATCCGACGAGGGCGGCGGGGCTTCGCGGCCCCGCCGCCCGGGAGCGAGCGCAGGGGGCGCCGTGACCGACAGCATGACCTTTCGCAACGAGGACCTGCCGGCCCTCTTCCACCAGACCGATCAGGCGGCGGTCTCCCGGCAGCGGGAGTCCGTGCAGGCCACGCGGGCGCAGCTGGTGCTGCTGGTCGTGGCGGCGGGGGCGGCGGCCCTTCCGTCGGGGCCCGCCGCGGGCGGGCTGCACCTGTTCGCGGCGCTGAGCGCGCTGGCGTACGCGGGGGTGCTGGCCGTGGGCGTACGGGCGACGCGGCGGCGGGCCCGTCCGCAGTGGCAGCTCAACCGGAGCGCGGCCGAGTTCATCAAGTCCCTGGCGTGGCGGTACGCCGTGCACGGGGCGCCGTTCGGCAG
>NZ_JZWV01001041.1 GCF_000966975.1 Streptomyces katrae
TTCATCAAGTCCCTGGCGTGGCGGTACGCCGTGCACGGGGCGCCGTTCGGCAGTGAGGTCGCCGGGGTGGAGGGGGTGTACCGGGCGCGGCTGGAGAAGGGGCTGGACGAGCTGCGCAAGATGGGCTGGCGGGACCCGCGGACGGCGGGTCTGGTGCCGGAGGGAGGGGAGATCACCGGGGCGATGCAGCGGCTGCGGGGGCTGGAGTACCAGGTGCGCCGGGAGACGTACGTCCGCGACCGGCTGATCGAGCAGCGCACCTGGTACCAGCGCAGGGCGGAGGGCTCGCGGCGGGCGACGGCCCTGTGGGCGTGGACGATCGTGCTGCTGACCTGTCTGGGGCTGGTGTTCGCGCTGTCCGGGGCGTTCGGGTCGGGTCCGGGTGCCACGGCGGCGGCGGGGGTGACGAGTGCGGCCGCGGCGGCGGCGATCGCCTGGAACGAGGTGCGCCGCCACCATCCGCTGATCGAGGCGCACACGCTGATCGAGCAGGACCTGTCGGCGATGATGGTCGTGATGCAGACGACGATCACGGAGTCCCAGTGGCCGTCGGCGGTGTACGAGACGGAGCGGTACGTGTCGCCGCAGCACACCGACTGGCTGGCCCGGCACAGCAGTTGAGGGTCCGGGCGCGGTTCAGTCGCGGGCCGCACCCTCGGGCCAGATGACGGTGACGGGTTTGCCCAGGGCCCTGGCGTAGGCGACGATCTCACCGGTGCCGCCGTGTCCGCGGGCCGGGAGGCCGTCCCAGACGGCGACGAGCCGGTCGCAGCTCTCGGCGATGTAGGTGCCGGCGGCGTAGTAGGCCTCGTCGGTGGAGCGGGGGAAGCCCATCAGGACCTCCTGGGTGGCCCGGTCCTTGAGGCGGCGGTAGGCGGCGAGGCCGCGGCTGTCGCGGAAGGTGTCCTCGTAGTCCCCGCTGGGGATGACGACGGTGAGTTCGGCGCCGTACTCGAGGGCGATGGCGGCGAAGAGCTGGTCGGCTCCGTCGGCGAGGCTGGACAGTGCCTCCAGCGGGCCGGGGTGCCCGCCGAGCGCGGACCGCAGGCCCTCCTCGACATGGGCGAGGCACCCGTCGGGAATCGTCCGGTGCCCGGTCACGCCGATCCGCTTCATACGAGCTCCTCCCCCGTGGACGCCCTGGACATCCTCCCAGAAGGCGGGAGGACGTCCAGGGGGCCTGCGGCCGGGGCGGCCGCCCTTCGGGGCCGTCAGTAGACGCTGACGCCGTAGGCGCTCAGGGCCTCGGTGACGGGCTGGAAGAAGGTGGTGCCGCCCGAGCTGCAGTTGCCGCTGCCGCCGGAGGTGAGGCCGACGGCGCGGGTGCCGGAGTAGAGGGGGCCGCCGCTGTCGCCGGGTTCGGCGCAGACGTTGGTCTTGATCATGCCGTAGACGATGTCGCCGTTGCCGTAGTTGACGGTGGCGTTGAGGCCGGTGACGGTCCCGCCGTGGATGCCGGTGGTGGAGCCGCGCCGGGTGACGGACATGCCGGTGGTGGCGTTGACGGCGCTGGTGATGTCCTGGCTGCCGACGGTGCCGGGCGGGACCGGGCTGTTGCTGGCGTACTTGATGAGGCCGTAGTCATTGGTGGGGAAGCTGGAGCCCACGGTGGTGCCGATGGTGGTGGTGTGGGAGGAGCTGGTCCACCAGGTGCCCGCGCCGTCGGTGCAGTGGCCGGCCGTCAGGATGTAGTAGTTGCTGCCGCTGCGGACGTTGAAGCCGAGGGAGCAGCGCCAGCTGGTGGCGTAGATGGCGTCGCCGCCGGAGAGCAGCTTCCTGATCTTGCCCGGCGTGCGTTCGATGCGCAGCGCGGCGGCGTCGGGTCCGGCCTCGCGGCGGATTCTGGCGAGGTCGGCGTCGGTGACGGTGGAGTCGGCGGTGACCACGAGGGTCCCGGTGGCGGCGTCGGTGTGCCAGGCGGTGCCCGCGACGTCGGCGCGCAGCACGGAGGCCCCGGCGGCGGCGAGCCGGGCGGCACTGAAGCCGGTGTCGGCGGGGTCGGCGCTGGCGGCGGTGGGGGCGGCGATCGCGGCGACGGCGGCGAGGCCGGTGGCCACGGCGAGCAGCCGGAGACGGGTGGTGCTGTTGGTCCTCACTTCACGTCCTCCCGGAGGGGGGTCTGGGGCCCGGCGGTCGTGGGGGTGCCGGAGCCCTTGAGCGGCGGGGGGAGGGCGCGGCGGGCGCGCGGCCGTCGGCCGAACGTTTCGCCGTGCCCCTGACAAGTCCGCCGGATGACGCTGAACGGGAGTGTCCTGGCGTCAGTTACCGGCGACAAGGGCGCCTTTCAGCCGTCGCTCTCCGGCGGCGGCCGCGAAGGGCAGGGTGTTCCCGGGGGGCGGGAACGGGCAGATGAAGTGGTCGGCGAAGGCGCAGGGCGGCAGCAGGGCGCGGTTGAGGTCCACGGTGATGCCCCCGTCGGGACCCGGGGTGCCGGGCCGCAGGAAGCGGAAGCGGTAGCTGGAGTCCCCGCTGGTGGCGTCGGCGAAGACGGCCCACAGGCTGCCGTCGTCCGCGTCGACGGCCACGTGGAGGGCGTGGCGGGCGCCGCCGTACTCGAAGAGCAGCTCGCCGCCGAGGCCGAGCCCGCGGGCGCGCCCGTCGGCGTTCTCGACCTGGACGGTCCGGTCCTCGCCGTAGGGGCGGAACCGGCCCGGCAGGGCGAAGGCGGGGTCGTAGGGGGTGGCCTCGATGCCCCGGAAGGCGCGCCGGGCGGCGGAGCCGGGGTCGTAGGTGCGCACGGCCCACTCCCCCTCGCGCCGGATCACCACCAGGCGGACCTCCCCCGCGGCGAGGCGGGAGTCCGCCGGGCGGCCCGCGTCGGCGGCCAGCAGGGCCTCACCGTCGAGGGGCTTGCCGTCGAGTTCCAGGCCGTCCTCGGCACAGGCGCTCACCAGCACGCCGTCGGCGCCGGCGCGCCAGCGCCCCGGAACGGCCGGAATTCGACCTTCCAAGTCCTCCGGCACCGACTCGGAGAGCCAGTGGGTGCCGGTCAGCGCGAGGGGTCCGTAGGGGGCGGAGACGGTGGCCACGCGCTGCTCGTGCCACCGCCGCCAGGCCGTGGTCGCTTCGTCGTCGCTCATGCCGCTCAGCCCTTCCCGCCGGACCCCGGCGGGAATCCCCCCGTACGCCGTACGGGCCTGCGGGGGCGCGGAACTGACGCGGGCTCAGTCCCGGCGGATCCCCGGGGCGCGTCAGCTGCAGCCGCAGTCGCAGTCGCAGCCGTCGCAGCAGCAGCCGTCACAGTTGCAGCAGTCGCAGCCGTCGCAGTTGCAGCAGTCGCAGTCGCAGTCGTCGCACCAGGCGTCGCGCTTCTTGCGGGACCAGGGGCCCTCGTAGTCGGTGCAGCAGATCTGGCAGGTGCAGAACAGTCCGATGGCCACCGCGCAGCCGTGCAGCAGACCCCGGCGCGGCTTCTGCGGGGGCAGCCCGCCGCCCCCGTGGCCGCCACCGCCGCCGGGACCGCCCGGGCCCATCGGGGGCGGCATGCCCGGACCGCCGGGGGCGTACTGCGGTGCGCCGCCGCCGTAGGGGTTCTGGCCGTACGGCGTGCCGCCGTAGGGGCCTCCCTGCCCGTAGCCGCCCTGGGCGTTCGGGTCGTAGCCGTGCGGCGGGGAGGCCTGCGGGGGCTGCCCGTAGCCCTGCCCGGCGGAGTTCGCGGCGGCGTGGCCGTGCCCGCAGGAGGTGGTGCCGAAGGCCCGGTCCACCGAGGTGCGCAGCTCGTGCACCAGCAGCCGGTGGGCGAGCCCCGCGTCGGCGAACTCCACCTCGCGCATCGCCAGCTTGATCCCGTGCAGCGCGTCGTCGCACAGCCGGCGGGCCTCGGCGCGGGAGGTCCCGGTGGCGGTGAGCGGGTTCCAGGCGCCCGCGGCGGCGTCGGCGGTCTGGTCCTCGACGGCGTCCAGCAGGTGCGCGAGCCGCCCGAAGTAGCGGCCGGCCTCGGCCAGCGGCGCGGCGTTGCCTGGCCGTCCCGCCAGGACCGCGGTATGCGCGAAGGCGGCCGCGGTCGCGGTCTCCGTCGGCTCGGTGACCACCAGGACGGGCGTGCCCGGGCCGGCCAGGGTCTCGATGCCGCCCTGCCGGTCCACGGCGTCGACCAGCACCGCCGTGTCGAAGCCGAGCGCGGCCCCCGTCCGGGCGCCGGCCCGGTCCCAGCCC
>NZ_JZWV01001042.1 GCF_000966975.1 Streptomyces katrae
GGGCCGTCCCGGTCGGCCACGTGGTCGCGCACCTTCGCCGAGGCGAGCACCAGCGAGACGGCGGCCGCGAGCCGGGCCCCCTCGCCGTTGGCCACCGGGGCGGTGCGCATACCGCGCAGCGGGCAGGGTCCGGCGGTGCGCCGCGCGCCGGGCAGCGGGCCCGACTGAGCCTCCGTCAGAACGGAGACCAGCAGGCCGTCGTAGTTCGTGACAATCCTCGCGAACTGGCCGTGGTCACCTCGAAGTGCCAGGCACAGGCCGCAGAGATGGGCCATCCACTCCGTCTTGAACCGGTCACCGAGCCGGTGCGTACAAGGTCTGACGATGCCGAACAAACCGCTTCCCCCGTGTGTCTTCCGCGTGTTTCCGGGGCATCGTATCCAGCCAACTCGTTCACCCGTACGCCCCAGCGCCTCACCCGGACGGCAGCGGCGGTCGTATTTTCACTCAGTCAGCAGCGGCAGTGGCGTGGAACCTCGCCGGTGCAACGGATGTTCTGCACCAGTCCCGTCACGAAACCCCTGCGCGGCGGCTATCCACTTGGCGCGTTGTCAGCATGATGGACGACCATAGGGGCAGCGGAGCAGAAGACAGACGGGCCACGGTGAAAGGAGGCGTCCATGGGTTCGGTACGCAAGGCGAGCGCCTGGTTGGGTCTCGTGGAGGACAGCGACGACGAGCGGTACTACGACGACGACTACGCGGAGGCGGTGGACGGCCGGCGGGGCTCGGTGTCGGGGCCCGGCGACCAGTGGGTCACCGACCCCCGGGTGCGCGTGGCCTCGGAGTCCGCCGTCGAGCGGGGCCGGCGGATCGCGACGGTGACCCCCGACGGGTTCCGCGACGCGCGCGGCATCGGCGAGCTCTTCCGCGAGGGCGTCCCGGTGATCGTGAACCTGTCGTCCATGGACCCGACCGACGCCAAGCGCGTGGTCGACTTCGCGGCCGGCCTGACCTTCGGGCTGCGCGGCTCCATCGAGCGGGTGGCGACCAGGGTCTTCCTCCTGACCCCGGCCGACACCCAGATCGTCAGCGGTGAGGCGGGCGGCCGCTCCCGCGACTTCTTCAACCAGAGCTGAGCAAGGCCCTCGCCGGCCTACCGGAAGGCGTCGAGCCCGGTGAGCGCCTTGCCCAGCACCAACTGGTGCATCTCCACGGTGCCCTCGTAGGTGAGCACCGACTCCAGGTTGGTGGCGTGCCTCATGACGGGGTACTCCAGGGAGATCCCGTTGGCCCCGAGGACGGTCCGCGCGGTGCGGCAGATGTCGATGGCCTCGCGGACGTTGTTGAGCTTGCCGAAGCTGATCTGCTCCGGCCGCAGGGTCCCCGCGTCCATGCGCCGGCCCAGGTGGTGGGCGAGCAGGATGCCCTTGTGGAGTTCCAGCGCCATGTCGGCCAGCTTGGCCTGGGTGAGCTGGAAGCCGCCGATCGGCCGACCGAACTGCTCCCGCGTCCGCGCGTAGTCGAGCGCGGCCTCGAAACTGGCGCGCGCCGCGCCCATGGCCCCCCAGACGATCCCGTACCGCGCGTGGCTGAGGCAGCCCAGCGGACCCTTGAGCCCGGTGACGCCCGGCAGCACCGCGTCCGCGGGCAGCCGTACGTCGTCCATCACCAGCTCGCTGGTCACCGAGGCGCGCAGCGACCACTTGTGCTTGATCTCCGGTGCGGAGAAGCCCGGCGTGTCGGTGGGGACGGCGAAGCCGCGGATCCCCTCGTCCGTCTGCGCCCAGACGACGGCCACGGAGGCCACCGAGCCGTTGGTGATCCACATCTTGCGCCCGTTCAGGATCCAGTCGGAGCCCTCCCGCTTGGCGTGGGTGCGCATCGCGGCCGGGTCGGAGCCGACGTCGGGCTCGGTCAGCCCGAAGCAGCCGATCAGCTCGCCGGCCGCCATGCCCGGCAGCCAGCGCTGCTTCTGCTCCTCGGAGCCGTACTTCCAGATCGCGTACATGGCCAGGGAACCCTGGACGGAGACCAGTGAGCGGATCCCGGAGTCGGCGGCCTCCAGCTCCAGACAGGCCAGGCCGTACTGGACGGCGCTGGCGCCCGCGCAGCCGTAGCCGGTCAGGGACATGCCGAGGGCGCCGATGGAGCCGAGCTCGCGGGCCAGCTCGCGGATGCCGGGCAGCTCACCGGCCTCGTACCACTGGGCGATGTGCGGCAGGACCCGGTCGGCGGCCCAGGTGCGGACGGTGTCGCGGACGGCGAGGTCCTCGGGGCTGAGGAGTTCGTCGAGACCGAGCGGATCGGTGGGGACGAACGGGTTCTTCGGCGCGGACGACACGGACAAGGGGGGCCTCCCGGCAGGCGCGTGGGGCGAAACCTAGCGGTGCAAGTTTGTCGCCCACCCCGCCCCGGGTCCACCCCCGGCCTGGCGGGCCGGCGGGCGGCGCCGGATGGCCCGGGTCAGGCCCGACGGCCCCGGCGGACCGGGCAGCCCCCGTCAGGCCGGGCGGCCGGGGCGGCTGCCGACGGCCGGGCCGGGGATCCGCGTGCCGGACGCGGGTACGGCGGCAGGGCCCTTGGCCTGGCCGGGCAGGCGTACGGCCGCCCCCGCGTCGGCGACGGCAGGGACCGCCCCCTCCGTGACCGCGCCGCAGGCGATCGGCTCGGCGTTCTCCATGGTGCGCGGCAGCCTGAGGGCCATCACCGCTCCCGCCAGCAGCAGGCCGGCGCTGACCACCAGGGTCACGTGCAGCCCGTGCACGAAGGAGTGCCGGGCGGCCGCGGCCAGCGACCGCCCCGCCGGACCGCCGAGGTGGGCGGCGATCTGGTAGGCCTCGCCGAGGGAGTTCGCGGCGCCCGCCGAGTCCTCGGCGCCTATGGACGCGGCGCCTCCGGCGGCCTCCACCGGGGCCTCGCTCAGCATGGACTCGTACGCCGCGAACAGGGTGGTCTGGAGGCCGAAGCCCAGCAGGACGAACCCCGTGGTCAGCAGCGCCGGCCGGTCGTGCTGGCCCATCAGGGTCAGCAG
Source organism: Streptomyces katrae (assembly GCF_000966975.1). Classification (GTDB taxonomy): domain Bacteria; phylum Actinomycetota; class Actinomycetes; order Streptomycetales; family Streptomycetaceae; genus Streptomyces; species Streptomyces katrae. Next base: position 2,975 of record NZ_JZWV01001042.1, read on the forward strand.
CAGCACGGCGCCGGCGGTCAGCACGAAGCCCAGCGAGACCATGGTGCGCGGGCCGACCCTCTGGAGGGTGTAGGAGCCGGTGGCCCCGGCGGCCATCGCGGCGAAGGTCAGCGGCAGCAGCCGCAGGCCGGTCTCCAGCGGGCTCAGGTGCAGCACCAGCTGGAGGTACTGGACCGCCATCAGCTCCAGGCCGACCAGGGCCAGCATGGCGAGCACGATGCAGCCGACGGAGGTGGAGAAGGCGGCCCGGGAGAACATCCGCATGTCGATCAGCGGGTGCTCGCGCCGCTTCTGGCGGCGTACGAAGAGGACCAGCAGCAGCGCGCCGAGGGCCAGCGGGACCAGCGCCCGGGGGTCGGTGAGCTGGCGTTCGGCACCGATCCGCTTGACTCCGAGGACCACGCCGAGCACACCGCCGGCGGCCGTCAGCGCGCCCAGCACGTCCCAGGGACCGTCGGCCGCCCCCCGGGACTCGGGCAGCAGCCAGCGGCCGAGCGGCAGGATCAGCGCCATCAGCGGGATGTTGATGAGGAAGACGGAACCCCACCAGAAGTGCTGGACGAGGAACCCGCCCAGGACCGGCCCGCCGGCGGCGCCGATCGCGGCGACGGCCGTCCAGATGCCGATGGCCAGGGCGCGCTCGCGCCGGTCGGGGAAGACCTGGCGCAGGATCGACAGGGTGGCGGGCATGATCATCGCCCCGCCGACCCCGAGCAGGGCGCGGGCGCCGATCAGCACCTGGGCGTTGTCCGCCAGGGCGGCGATCGCGGAGGCGGCGCCGAAGAGGGCGTAGCCGAGGAGCAGGATCCTGCGGCGGCCGACCCGGTCGCCGAGGGTGCCGAAGAGGATCAGCAGCGCGGCGCACACCAGCGGGTAGGCGTCGACGATCCACAGGAGCTCCTGCGAGCCGGGCCGCAGGTCCTCGGTGACGGCGGGGACGGCGACGTGCAGGATCGTCGCGTCGAGCGCGACGAGCACCAGGCTGACGCAGAGGACCGCGAGGACGACCCAGCGATTGGTGCCGCCGGAGGCCTCGGTGATCCGCTGCCGGAGGGAGGACTTCCTGTCGCCGGCCGTGTTCGTCCCCGACATCCATGTACCTCCCAGGTGATCCCTCGCACTCGGCGGACCAGCGTCGTGTGGCGCCGCGGGGTGGTGCCCTGTGCGGCGTCCTACGGGGTCCGGCATCGACACGCGAGTGAAGGGTCAGCGTACGCGAGTTCGTGTGCCCGACACGTGGTCAAGCTCTCATCCCGGCGGCGGCCCCGTTGTGGTGTGCACCACTCGCCCCACCCCTCCCTCT
>NZ_JZWV01001043.1 GCF_000966975.1 Streptomyces katrae
GGCCAGCGGGTTGCCGGCGGCGGTGTCGAGGAGGTGGCGGCGGGCCGCGCCGACGGGGGCGCCCGGCTGCGCGGCGAGGAGCTCCTCCGCCTCGGCGGGCGGCAGCGGGCGCACGACCAGCTCCGGGACGGCCGCGTCCAGCCAGTCCGGGCGGCAGCCCCGGCCGAGCACCTGGCAGCTGCCGCGGTCGAGCCACTGCGCGTCGTCGACGGCCAGCAGCAGCCGCGCGGTGGAGGCGGCCTGGGACGTGAGGGTGAGCACGGCCAGGCTCATCATCATCAGGTCCGGCGGAGCCGGGTCGTCCCCGAGGCCGAACGCCGCCAGCAGCGCGGCCCGCTGACGGGACGGCAGAGCGCCGGTGTCGTCGAGGAGCGGCAGCAGCAGCTGGTGCAGGCCGGCGAAGGCCAGCTCGGACTCGGCGGCGTTGCCCCGTACGCGCAGCACCCGGGCGCCGGCGCGGCCGGCCTCCTCGACGGCGGTGTCCAGGAGCAGGGTCTTGCCCACTCCGGCCTCCCCGAGGATCAGCACCGACGACGCCGCTCGGGGGGAGAGCGCCTCGGCGATGAACGCCCGTTCTTCCTGACGTCCGATCACCACGGGGCTCCTGAAACCTCATTCGTGCGAAACAGCGCCCTCCGCCCGCACCATCCGGCGACCCGGCGGAGGCCACTGGCCGGAGCATAGTCGCCGCTGCCCGGATGACGAATTCGTGAAGATCGGCGGCGGACGGGGTGCCGTGAGGAGGATCTTCCGGGTGGCGAGGGCCGGCACCCCGTGCTCTTCCCGTGGCCGCCGGCCGGAGGTGGACCATCGGCCGGCTCGCCGCGAACCTTCTCCCTGGTGGAAGAGGATCTCCGCCGCTTCCAGCCGGAGAAGTCGATCGCGGCCGAGGCGGAGCTGGAGCGGGAGGAACTGCTGCCGGTCCAGCGGCTGCTGGAGGTCTTCGCCCCGGTCGACGGCGACACGGCGCTGATCCCTGGATGCCCATTCCACAACGCGTCCCGTGGCCACGGCCGCCGAAGCCGGAGCAGCCGGCCCCGAGACCCTCGGCGGGCAACTCGCCGTGATCTTCGAGGGCGCCAACGCGCTGGCGGCCTCCTGCAACGACCCGCAGGCGTTCACGGGTGCCCGGCGAGCCGCCGAGATGCTGCTGGACATCGCCCTCGGCGCCGCTTCCGCGACCCCCATTCGGGATCGAAGCCGGAGCGGGGGGCCTGCGGGACGAATGGCAGACCGGTCCCCGCCTTCCGCATGGCGCCCAGGCCGGCGAACTCTCCGCCACCACCAAGTAGCGGAGCGACTGCGACGAGACGACGGACTGACCAGGACCAGGGCCCCGTCCGCCGCGCACGGCAGCGGAGCCCGCCCAGCGCGGCCGCAGCGCCGCCCGGATCGTGCTGCGCCGGCCCCTCCAGCAGGGGGTCATCGCCGTCCCGAAGCCGGTGACACGTCCGGAGCGGGGTTGGGTCAGCCCCAGTCGGGTCCCGGGGCCCGGTGGAGGGCGATCAGCAGACGCCAGACCCGTCCCGCGATCTCGGCGGGGGTGGCCTCGATGAGGCCGTGCAGCCAGTCGGCGAGGATCCCGGCGAAGGTCGCGGCCACGGCGGAGGCGATCAGGTCGGGCTCCGGGGCGCCCGCCAGGGCGCGTTCGGCCCGGCTGCGGGCGCGCAGGTCCTGGTGCAGGACGAGGCCGAGCGGTCCGCCGCCGCCCGGGCGCAGCAACTCCCGGTAGAGCCCGCCGTGCTGGGGGAGGGCGTCGAAGAAGGCGGTCAGGGCCGGCGGCGGGACCGCGGGGTCGGGGACCCCGCGCCAGGCGTGCAGGGCGTCCACCGCCTCGCGGACGATCTCGGCGCAGGCGTCGACGGACAGCGCCTCCAGGTCCGCGTAGTGGAGGTAGAACGTGGCCCGGCCGACCCCGGCCCGGCGGACCAGGGCGGCGACGCTGACCGCGTCCAGCGGGCGGCTCGCGCACTCCTCCAGCAGGGCCGTACGCAGCTTGGCCCGGGTCCGTTCCGTACGGGGGTCTTCCGGCATGCCGCCTACCCTGCCAGCAGGACGGCGCCGAGCGCCAACGCGCCGGGCAGCGCCTGGGCGAGCAGGATGCGCCGGTTGGCTGTGAGACCCCCGTACACGCCGGCGACCAGGACGCAGCAGAGGAAGAACACCCGGACCTGGAACCCGATCGGGTCGGAGGCGAACAGCCCCCAGATCAGGCCGGCGGCCAGGAAGCCGTTGTAGAGACCCTGGTTCGCCGCGAGCGGCGCGGTGGCACGGGCCAGCTCCGCGTCGAACCCCGAGAGCGTGCGGCCGGGTGCCCGCTCCCACAGGAACATCTCCAGCACCAGGATGTACGCGTGCAATGCGGCCACCAGGCCTACCAGAACGGTCGCCGTCGTCTCCATGGGCGTAGCCCTTCTCTCCGAGCAGTGATGGACAGATGTCCAGAATACATGGACAGCTGTCCATGAAATACTCCGCGCGTGATGTGCGAGTTCTGTGGGGGGGAGCCACGATGCGGCAGCGCCCGGGTGAGCAGCCCGCTGACCAGGCCGACGGTGAGGGTCGTGACGGAGGCGTGGCCTGCCCGTTTGTGCGCCCAGAGGGCGCGCACACGTCAGGCGAGCCAGTCGGTGTAGCGGGTGGGGGCGAGTTGCGCGTCCTTGTCGGTGAGGGCGTCACCCTTGACGACGGCGAACATGCCGGCGGTGGGGTCGGTGACGACGGTACGGTTGTCGCCCTTGCGGGACAGGGTGAGCCGGCCCAGATCGTCCAGGGAGAAGATCTCGGGGCCGGCGATGTTGCGGATGCCGGCCAGCGGGACGCCCGAAGCTACCTCCGCCACCGCGTCGGCCACGTCCTTGGAGGCGATCGGCTGGATCGGCGTGGCGGGCAACCGGATGGTGTCGCCGTCGGCGGTCCAGGACAGGACGGCTTCCATGAAGTCCATGAACTGCGTCGCCCGGACGATCGAGTAGGGGATCGGACCGGCCGCGAGGATGTTCTCCTGGAGGACCTTGGCGCGGTAGTAGTCCAGCTCCGGCACCTGGTCCACGCCGACGATGGAGAGGATGACGAAGTGGCCGACGCCACCCTTGTGCGCCGCAGCCAAGAGGTGGTCCATCGAGGTCTGGAAGAAGGCCAGTGAGGCGTCGTCGAAGGTCGGGGAGTTCGTCAGGTTGACGACGACGTCGGCTCCTGCCACCGCCTCGTCCAGCCCCTGGCCGCTGATGACGTCGACTCCGGTGGACTGCGAGTGCGGTACCGCCTCGTGCCTGGCGGCGTTGAGGTTCTTGACCACCTGGGACCCGATCAGCCCGGTACCGCCGATGACTGCGAACTTCATGACATCCCTTTCGTCAGGAGTACGTCGGCAATATGGCATATGTGTCCTCATCGTCCCGGCAATGTGTGGGCACCCGAATCCACACCGCCGGCCTGCCGTCGCACCACTCGACCGGCCCACGGGTGGGCAAGCCCGCACCACGTGCAGGGCCGCCGCGGTTCAGGGGCGGCCCGGGCCGGCGGGCGGGGGATGAGGTACGTGGTCAGTGCGGGACGGTGTGCGCGGTGGCAGGGACGGGTGCGAGGCGGTAGGCGTTCTCGTGGGTGACCACCAGGCCGGCGGTGGGCGGCGCGAAGTGCGTGCCGAGGACCAGGGTGCCGGTGCTCGCGAGGTCGCTGAGCAGGCTCCGGCGCGTGGCCTCGGATCGTGCCGGGTCTATGTCGACGCAGGCGCCGATGGCGGGGTGGGCGAACTGAACCGGGTGATGGACGCAGTCGCCGGTGATCAGGGCCGTTTCACCCTGGCTGGTCAGCTCGACCGCGACGTGCCCCGGGGTGTGACCGGGCGTGGCCAGCAGGCGCAGCCCTGGAGCGATCTCGACTCCCTCGGCCGGGACGTCGACGAGGTCGAGCAGACCCGCCGCCTCGACCGGGATCACGGAGTCACGGAACATCTGCCTCCGGGCCGGCTCCATGTCATACGTGGCCCAGAACTCGCGCTCGGCGCGTGAGGTGAGGTAGCGCGCACGGGGGAAGGTGGGGACCCACGCGCCGCCGACCTCTTGCGTGTTCCAGCCGACATGGTCGGCGTGCAGGTGGGTGAGGATGACCAGATCGACCGAATCCGGGTGGAATCCGGCGGCGGTGAGGCGGTCGAGGAAGTCGGTCTGGAGGTTGTGCCACGCCGGGTTGGCCCGCTCCTTGCCGTTGCCGATGCCGGTGTCGACGAGGACGCGCATCCCGTCGACGGTGAAGGCGAAGCTGTGGCTGTCGATGTGAAGGACGCCGTCGTGATCGGCGAACTCCGGGTGCAGCCAGTCCTGGTGCCTGACCACCTCCGGGGTGGCGTCCGGCAGCAGCCATGCTCCGGTCGCGGGCGGCAGGGGATCTCGTCGATGCGGTGGACGGCGACGGCGCCCACGGTCCAGGAGCGGAGGGCGGTGGTCCGGTCGGTCGGTGCAGCCTGCATGTCGCGTCTTTCCTTCGGTTCGTCAGGGGGCTGATGGCACCCCTCTAAACGCAATCAATTTGCTTTAAGTGATCTTATGGCCTACCGTCGCTTAAAGCCAATCGTTAGCTTTTGGTGTGGAGCGGTCGTGGACCAGGTGCCCAGGACCGCCCCCCCCGCCGCCGTCCGTTCCTGTCCGATCGGGAGAGAACGCTCATGTCCGCTGCCGCCGAACTCACGCCCTCGGAGGCGGCCCGCTGGGCCGACCGCGCCGGGCTCCGGCTTCCGGCCGA
>NZ_JZWV01001044.1 GCF_000966975.1 Streptomyces katrae
ATCCAGTCCGTCGTCTCCGTCCTGCGGGAACTGGACTTCGCGGACACCCCGCCCGCCATCGCCTACCGAGCCGAAGTGGAGAAGAACGATGCAGCCGTATGAACTGTCCATCGCCACAGCGGCCGAAGCGATCCGGGCGCGCGAGCTGTCCCCCCTCGAGCTGGTGGACTCCGTGCTCAACCGCCTGGAGCAGGTGGAGCCGCAGCTTCAGGCATACGTCTCCGTCGGGGCCGACGCGGCCCGCCGGGCGGCCCGCGATGCCGAACGGGATGTCGCCGCCGGCCGTCTGCGAGGCCCGTTGCACGGCGTCCCCATGGGGCTGAAGGACCTCATAGACGTCGCCGGCGCGCCCACCACGGCAAGCTCCCGGGTCCGCACCGGCCACCGGGCCGAGACCGACAGCACGGTCGCCGCCCGCCTGGCCGCCGCCGGCGCGGTCCTGCTCGGCAAGACGCACACCCACGAGTTCGCCTACGGCCTGACCACCCCGCAGACCCACAACGCCTGGGACCGGGGCCGGGTCGCCGGCGGCTCCAGCGGCGGTTCCGCCGTCGCCGTCGCCGCGGGAGCGGCGACCTTCGCCCTCGGCACCGACACCGGGGGATCGATCCGGGTGCCCTCCGCGCTCAACGGGGTCGTCGGCCTCAAGCCCACCTACGGCCTCGTCCCCCGCCACGGCGTGACGTCCCTCTCCTGGTCGCTGGACCACGTCGGCCCGATCACCCGCACCGTGGAGGACGCCGCCCTGGTCCTTTCCTCCCTGGTCGGCCACGATCCACGCGACCCCGCCTCCCTGACCGCACCCCGCCCCCAGTACCGGCCGAACGGCACCACGGACCTGACGGGCCTGCGCATCGGCGTGCCGCACAACTACTACTTCGACCACGTCCAGCCCGAGGTGGAGGCCGCCGTCCGCCTCGCCACGGCCGAGCTCGAGGGCCTCGGAGCGCAGCTCGTCGAGGTCGAGATCCCGATGACGCGCTACGTCCAGGCCACCCAGTGGGGCCTGATGGTGCCCGAGGCCACCGCCTACCACGAGCGCACCCTGCGTGCCGTCCCCGAGCTCTACCGGGACGACGTACGGATCCTGCTCGAAGCCGGCGAGTTGATGCCGGCCGGGGACTACCTGCGCGCCCAGCGCTCGCGCACCCTCATGCGGCAGGCCTGGGCCCGCCTGCTGGAAGACGTCGACGTGATCGCCGCCCCGACCGTCCCGGCCACCGCGGTGAAAGCGCACGAGGAAACGATCACCTGGCCGGACGGCACCGTCGAGGCGGTGTCCGATGCCTATGTGCGCCTCTCGGCCCCCGCCAACATCACCGGGATGCCCTCGCTGTCCCTCCCGGTCGGCCACGACACGGCGGGCCTGCCCATCGGCATGCAACTCCTCGGCCGCCCCCTCGGGGAGCGGGAGCTCCTGCGCGTCGGCCACGCCTACGAGCAGACCCGACCCGCTCGCCCCCTGGCCACAGCCCAGACGACCGCTTGAAGCATCAAATTTGCTTTAAGCTGGTCCCATGAGCCGAAAGACCATGGTGCGCCCCGGAGGGCGCAGCGCCAGGGTGCAGGCATCGGTGCACGCCGCGGTGCGCGAACTCGAAGCCGAGGTGGGCCGCGAAGCCCTCACGGTCCCGCTCGTGGCCGCGCGGGCCGGAGTCACCCCGTCCACGATCTACCGCCGCTGGGGCGACCTCCAGGAGCTGATGTCGGACGTGGCGGTCGAGCGGCTAAGGCCCGAGACGGCGCCGGAGGACAAGGGCAGCCTCAGGTCCGACCTCGAGGCGTGGGCCGAGCAGTTCCTGGAGGAGATGGCCGCGCCCACGGGCCGCGCCTACATCCGCGACGCCCTGCTCGGCGACCCGGACGGCAGCAACGCCGGCCAGTGCTCGGCCTACGCGGCCGAGCAGATCGAAGTCATCCTCGCCCGCGCGGCCGACCGCCAGGAAGACGCACCCGACGCCGAGACGATCCTCGACCGCGTGGTCGCGCCCACGATGTACCGCATCCTCTTCCGCCCCGAAGGACTCGACACCACGTACGTCCACCACCTGCTGGCCGGCCTCCTCGCGCCGAACGACCACTGACCGAGGTCGCCAGGACCTGCCGCAAGGGCGTCTCCCGACCTCGGCGCAGCCGTCCCCGGAACCAAGCACGAGAGCCGACCGGCTACCACGTCGTCAGGAATCCGCCGTCGATGGTGATGTCGGATCCGGTGACATTGCCCGTCCGGTCGCTCGCCAGCATCAGCACCACGTCCGCGACCTCGGCTGGTTTCGAGAACCGACCGGTGACCGTGGCACCGGCGGCCTGGGCCGCCACCTCCCGCGGCGTCATACCGGTCGCCCGTGACACGGTGGCGGCGACGCCATCACCGGCCAGCCACAGGTCGGTCTCGACCGGACCGGGGCTGACCGTGTTCACGCGGATCCCACGGCCGCCCACCTCTTTGGACACGCCTTTGGAGAAGTTCGCCAGTGCCGCCTTGCCGACGGAGTAGTCGATCACCATCGGGTCCACGGAGTTGACCGAGCAGATGTTGACGATCGACCCACTGCCCCTCTCCAGCATCAGCGGCAGCACCTCCCGGGTGACGCGCACCGCTGCGAACAGGTTGAGGTTGATCGCCTGTTGCCACTGCTCGTCGGTGACACCGAGAAATCCACTCGGCCGGGCGGAGGCCGAGCCCACGTTGTTCACGAGGACGTCGATGCGGTCCCCGGCCGCTGCGACGAGCCGCCTGGCTCCCCCCGCCTCGGCCAGATCCACCCGCACGAGGCGGACGCCGCCGCGCTCGACCAGTGCGTCGAGCTCAGCGGAGGAGTGACGTGCGCCGGCCACCACCAGGGCGCCCTCGCCCGCCAGGGCCCGCACGATCGCGAGGCCGATACCCCGGCTCGCGCCCGTCACCACGGCCACGCGGCCTTCCAGTCCGAGATCCATGGTGATGTCATCGACCAAGACCGGCACGCACTTGAGGCTCGGCCCAGATGAGGTCGGTGGCGTAAGGAGGTCAGCCGCGGACGCGGCTGACCCGGCCCTCGTCCCACACCGGTTCGTCCGTCTCCACCACCCGGCCGTCCTCCCGGAAGACCAGGAACCGGCTGAACACCCGGGCGAACCACCGGTCGTGGGTGACGGCCACCACCGTGCCGGTGAAGCCGGCGAGGGCCTGCTCCAGGGCCTCGGCCGAGATCAGGTCGAGGTTGTCGGTCGGTTCGTCCAGCAACAGCAGGGTCGCCCCGGCCAGTTCCAGCAGCAGGACCTGGAAGCGGGCCTGCTGTCCCCCCGAGAGGGTCTCGAAGTTCTGCCGGCCCGCGCCCGCCAGGCCGTAGCGGCTCAGGGCCGACATGGCGCCCTGGAGGTCCAGCCCGGGGCGGTCGCCCTCGCCGGCGCCGAGGATGTCGGCCGGGGTCCGGCCGGCCCACTCCGGGTGCCGGTGCGTCTGGGCGAAGAGCCCGGGCCGGACGCGTGCTCCCAGCCTGCACTCACCCGTGTGGGCCACGGTTCCGGCCGTGTCGAGGGAGACCTCGTCCAGCAGGCGCAGGAAGTGGCTCTTGCCCGATCCGTTCGAACCGAGCACGCAGACCCGGTCACCGAAGAACACCTCCAGGTCGAACGGCCGCATCAGTCCGCTGAGTTCGAGGTTCTTGCAGGTGATGGCACGGATGCCGGTGCGGCCGCCGCGCAGGTCCGGCGCGACCCGCTGCCGGCGCGGCGGTGCGGGCGGCGGCCCGGCCGCCTCGAACTTCGCCAGCCGCGTCTGCGCCGCGTGGTACCGGGAGGCCATCTCGTCACTGATGGAGGACTGCTGACGCAGGGTCCGCACCAGCTCCTTGAGCTGGTCGTGCTTCTCGCTCCAGCGCTGGCGCAGCTCCGCCGCCCGCTGCCAGCGGGCCTCACGGGCCTCGCCCCAGGTGGCGAACCCGCCGCCGTGGGTCCAGGCCGTTCCGCCCTCCAGCGTCACGACCTGGCCGGCCGTGCGGCTCAGCACCTCCCGGTCGTGGGTGATCAGCAGCACCCCCTGCCGGGTCTGGGTGAGCTGCTCCTCCAGCCAGCGCTTCCCCGGAACGTCCAGGTAGTTGTCCGGTTCGTCCAGCAGCAGCAGTTCGGCCGGACCCCGCAGCAGGGCCTCCAGGACGAGCCGCTTCTGCTCACCGCCGGACAGCGTCGTCACCTCACGGAACTGCGCGACCTGGAACGGGACGCCGAGCGCGGCGACCGTCACCGTGTCCCAGAGCACCTCGTGGTCGTATCCGCCGGCCTCGCCCCAGTCCACCAGCGCCTGGGCGTAGCGCACCTGGGTGCGCTCGTCGTCGGCCTCCATCATCGCGAGTTCGGCCGCGTCGAGGGCGGCGGCCGCCGTCCGCAGGGGCTGCGGGGCGACGGTGAGCAGGAGGTCCCGGACGGTGCGATCGTCGCGCAGGCTGCCGATGAACTGCGGCATGACGGCGACGGCGCCCTGGCTGCGGAACGACCCCCGCTGCGCCGGGATCTCGCCCGAGAGGGTGCGCAGCAGAGTCGTCTTGCCCGCACCGTTGTCGCCGATGAGCGCGACGGTCTGGCCTGCCGGAACCCGGAACGAGACATCGCTGAACAGCTCGCGTCCATCGGGGAGGACGTGCCCCAGGGAAGCGGCTTCGAGGTAGCCCATGGGAGGAGATGCTAGCGGCCGGATTCCTCGGGGGCGATTCGATAACGACGGCCCGACTGGCGGGATTTCGACCTTGTGGCGCATATCCAATTGCTTTTCACCGGCTGTCGATTATGCGACTGATCAGGCTATTCACTCGTCGGTTTCAGGGCTGCGGCGATTCCTTGCAGCATGCACCCGCATGCGGAATGGTGGTGCTCGACGAGGACTTCGGGAAGCGTTCGCCGATCCCTCTGCGGGCGGCCGTGTCTGCGTGCGTGCGGATGCGTGTGCCACGCCCTCCTCCTCTTTCCCGGTCATGCCCTTCACCCCACCGAAATACGAGAGTCAGCCGATGCCGCCCATCCCCGCACTGAACTCCGCGACTCCTTCCGATCCCCCGGGCGCTGCCACCGTCGCACTCGTCGGGGCGGAATTCGGATGGGGAAGTTCGGGAAAACTGAGCGCGGTGCTCTCCGCGCTGCGCGACCGGCCGGCGCCTCCCCTGCGATTCGTCGGAATGGGATCGGGACTGGGCCGCCCCCTGCTCGCCGAACACCCGGTGGACGGCTGGTACGACCTGCCGGACGACCCCGGCCGAGCCGGCCCCTGGGTCGCGGAGTTCGTACGGTCACAGGGGGTGCGGGCCGCCGTGGTGGTCCTGGACGGCGCGGCCGCGAGGGCGCTGCTGGCCGCCGGGGTGCCCACCGTCTTCGTCGACAGCCTGCCCTTCCTCTGGTCCGAGGGCGACCGGGCCGCGCTGCCACTGGACGCGACCGTGTACTGCGCCCAGAAGAGCGTCGAGCTGCCGCCCGAGTGCCGGAGCGTGCTCGCCGACGCCCGGGGGCTGCGCTGGGTCGAGGCGGTCATCGCCCGGCCCCGTGCCGCGCAGCCGGAACGGGGAGCCCCGCGGAGTGCGGGCCGCCCGTACCGCAGGGCACTGATCAGCCTGGGCGGTCTGCGCGCGCCGAACCTCCTCGCCCCGGAGCACTACCCGCGCCTGGTCCTCCCGGCCGCCCTGGAGGCCCTCGCCGCCCACGGGGTCGAGGAGGTGCACATCGCCGGCAACCTGCCCGGCGGCCTGGTCGGCGGCCTCGTCGACTCCTGCGCCGCCGCGCCGCGGACCACCGCCGGCCCGCTGGGGCACGGCGCCTTCCTGGAGCGGCTGGACGCCTGCGACGTCCTGCTCACCTCACCGGGACTGACCACCCTGCTCGAAGCGGGCGGGCTGGGGGTCCCCACCGTCTGCCTGCCTCCGCAGAACCTCAGCCAGATCTTCAACGGCCGGTACCACAGCCAGGCGCTCGGGGCCCGGCTGCGGGTGCTCTGGCCCAAGGAGGTGCTCGTCGAGGACGAGGTGCTGGCGCTCCGTGCGAAGGGCGAGGACCACGCTCTGGAACGGATCTACGGCGCCATCGGGGCGGCCGCTCGGGGCGATTCCCGGCAGGAGGTCGGCCGCGCGCTGCGCGAAGGTGTCCTGGACGCGCTGCGCCGCTCCGCCGGCGTCGGCGCCTGG
>NZ_JZWV01001045.1 GCF_000966975.1 Streptomyces katrae
ACCGCGGTGGGCACCCGCGGGTCGGCCCAGGTGGCCGACGCACTCCTCGAAGTCCTGGGCGCGTCCGGCCCTCCGTCCTGACCCGCCCGCACGGTCCGGCAGCCACCCGGCGCCGCCCCACCGCACCGTCCCATCCGTCCCGTGAGTCGCCTGGAAGGTCTCCGCCCGTGCGTGCACGCGATCGCTACCTCTTCATCAGGATCCTGGAAGCCTGCAACGCCGACTGCTTCATGTGCGAGTTCGCCCTCTCCCGCGACACGTACCGCTTCTCCCCGGAGGACTTCGCCGACCTGCTGCCGAAGGCCAGGGACGCCGGCGTGGGCTACGTCCGGTTCACCGGGGGCGAACCGCTGATGCACCCCGACGTGGTGGACCTGGTGCGCGCGGGCACGGCCGCCGGGATGAAGATGTCCCTCATCACCAACGGCTCGCTGCTGCCCCGTACGGCCGCCCCGCTGGCCGCGGCCGGCCTCGCGCAGGTGATCGTCAGCCTGGACGGAGCCTCGGGAGCCACCCACGACGTCTACCGGCGCACCCCCGGCCTGTTCGACAGCGGGCTGCGGGGCCTGCGGGAGGCCGCCGCGCTGGGTGTCCTCCCGAGGGTCAACACCGTGGTGGGACCGCACAACTACGCCGAGATGCCACGGCTCCAGGAGGTCCTGACGGAGGCGGGGGTGCGCCAGTGGGAGCTGTCCGCGCTCAAGCTCGACCGCACGATCACCTACCCGGACGCCGACCACGTCCGCAGCGTCTGCGACCCGATCTACGACGCCGACCCGGCCGCCCTGCTGGTCCCGATGGGCAAACGCTTCTACGGGGACACCCCGCAGGAACAGGAGCGCTACTTCACCGGGTCCGTCACCCCGCGCGCCGCCGAACCGCTGTGCCACGTCGCCGACGACGTCATCTACGTGGACGGCAAGTACGGGCGGATGTACGCGTGCAGCTGCATCCCGCACCGGGAGGGCGACGACGGGCCCGGCGGCGCGCCGCTGCGGGAGCAGGGCGTGGTCCGGCTGGACACCCCGGTGTTCCGGGCGCACGCCGACTACTTCCGCGAACGCGGCCCCCAGGTGTGCAGCGGGTGCTCCACCACCGCGGCCGGGTACAGCGACGACGTGGCGCGGCTGGGGGAGGTGGGGGCATGGCACTACTGAACCCGTCCGGGGCCGCTCCGGCCGCGACGGAAGGCGGCGGCCGCGCCGGCCCGCGGGTGCTGC
>NZ_JZWV01001046.1 GCF_000966975.1 Streptomyces katrae
GGTGCTGCTGGACGCTTGCGAGGACCGGCTGGACTCGGTTCTCGCCCTCGCCCGGGTGGCCGCCCACCTCGGGGGCCTGCGCCGGACCGGCCGGGACGGGCTGGAACCCCTGCCGGCCGCGGCGCTGGTCTGCGACGACGTGGCCGCCACCGGGCGGCTCCTGGAGCTGGGCGTACCGGTGGTCCACCTGGAATCGGGGCCCGCCGGCCCGCCCGGCGGCCAAGCGCCGCCGGAGCGCGCGCTCG
>NZ_JZWV01001047.1 GCF_000966975.1 Streptomyces katrae
TCGCCGGAGCGCGCGCTCGTACGGGTGCACCGGCCGGGGTGGCTGCCACCGTCCGGCCCCGGCGCCCGGGGCGCCCGGCCCACCGGGATCCTCGCGCCGCGGCGCACCGGACGGAACCGGACCCGCTCGGGCACCCTCGTCCTGCTGTCCCTGTGGGGCGTCCCCGACGCCGAAGCGGGAACCTTCGCGTCCGGAACGCTGCGCGGGCTGGCCGCTGCCGCGCTGCAGCGCACCGGGAGCTGCACCGTGGTGGCCGACACCGGGCTCGCATCCGTGCGGTCCGCGCTGGCGGCCAATCCGGGTGTCCGGGTGCTCCGGGCCGCCGAGGCCGACCCGGACGCCCTCCACGCCGGAGCCGCCGTGTTCCTCGCCTCGCCGGTGCTCGGGGCACTGGCCCTCGCCCAGGCGCGCCGGGCCCCTCTGGCGCTGCTGCCACCGCTGGGGGACGCCCAGCGGGACCTCGCCGCACAGGTCGCCGAGGTCCTGCCGCTGCCTTCGGCCGAGGACCCCGCGGACCCGGGCCTGTGGGCGCCCCCGGCGGCAGCCGGGCCGTGGCACCTGCTCGACCCGGCCCTGGACGACCTGCGCGGCGCGCAGCGGGTCGCCCGTACCCTCCGTCAGCTCGCGCTCGCCCCCCTGTGAACCCCGCCCTGAACC
>NZ_JZWV01001048.1 GCF_000966975.1 Streptomyces katrae
CCCCGCCGCTTCCGGCCCACTCCCCCACGTCGTCCGCGCCGTGCTGGAGCCGCCATGTCCGACACCGTCCGCGAACCCGTCACCACCGCCCGCCCCGAACTGATCCGTCCCCGGGTCCCCGAGAACGACTGGGACGACTGGCGCTGGCACATGCGCCGGCGCATCACCAACGTCGAGAAGGCCAGGCAGTGGATCAACCTCAGTGCCGACGAGGAGGAGGCCATCGCCGGGGTGGCGGGCAAGTACCGCTGGAGCGTCACCCCGTACTACGCCTCCCTGATGGACCCCGACGACCCCGCCTGTCCGGTCCGGCAGCAGGCGGTGCCGGCGCTCGGCGAGCTGATGGAGTTCCCCGGCGCCGAGGTCGACCCCGTCGGGGACACCTACTACCGCAGGACCAACCGGGTCGTGCACAAGTACCCGGACCGCGTGATCATGCTGATCACCGAGGCCTGCCCCGTCTACTGCCGCCACTGCACGCGCAAGTTCCACACCACCGACGTCGACGGCACCTACTTCCGTGACGACGAGGGCGGCTCCTTCGAGGAGGACCTGCGCTACATCGCCGACCACCCCGAGATCCGGGACGTCCTGCTGACCGGCGGCGATCCCCTCTCCTACCAGGACGGCAAGCTGGAGGAGATCATCGCCGGGCTGCGGGCGATCCCCAGCGTGGAGATCATCCGCATCGGCAGCAGGTTCCCCGTCCTGCTGCCGCAGAGGATCACCGAAGAGCTCTGCTCCATGCTCGCGCGCTACCACCCGGTCTGGCTGAACACCCATTTCAACCACCCCAAGGAGATCACGCCGGAGGCCGCGGCGGCCGTCGACCGCCTGCTGCGGCACGGCATCCCGGTCGGGAACCAGACGGTGCTGCTGCGCGGGATCAACGACGACGTCGCCGTCATGCGCACCCTGATGACCGAGCTGCTGCGGATCCGGGTCCGTCCGTACTACCTCTACCACTGCGACAACGTCACAGGGGTCTCCCACTTCATGACGACGGTGGAGAAGGGCTGGGAGATCATGGACGGCCTCCAGGGCCACATCACCGGGTTCGGCGTCCCCCAGTACGTCCTGACCACCAGGATCGGGAAGATCCCCATCGCGCGGCCCTCCTTCACCCCCACCCCCGACGGCCTGCTGCTGCGCAACTACCGAGGCCAGGAAATGGTCGTCGGCGGCGACGCCCAGCCGATCACGGAGTCCGACACACGATGAGCACACTCGACAAGCGGCTCGGGCAGCGCTTCCTGCCCTACGGAGCGAACTACCTCGACTGGTCCGACATGTCGGAACTGAAGAAGGTGATCGAGCACCAGGTCCTGTTCCGCTACCAGACCGAGACCGAGAGCATGGCCTCCCGCCTGGAGCGGACCGTGGCCGAACGGCTCGGCGCGGGCCACGCCCTGGCCGTGCACAACTGCACGGAGGCACTGCGGCTGGCGCTGATCTCCACCCGCCCGGCCGTCGGCGACCCGGTGTACATCCCGGCCGTGACGTTCGTCGCGGTGGCCGGCGCGGTGCTGTCCTGCGGCCTGATCCCGGTCCTGGTCGACGCCGACGACTCGCTCTCGATGGACCCGACGCTGCTGCCCCCGGACGCGCAGCGCGTGATCACGGCCCACATGGAGGGCACCGTCGCCCCGCTGCCGGCGGGCGTGCCCTACCTGATCGAGGACTGCGCGCAGTCGCTCGGCGCACGCCTCCCCGACGGCCGGCACGCGGGAACGGCCGGCTACGCCGGGACGTTCAGCTTCCACCACAACAAGGTCCTCACCTCGGGCGAGGGCGGGCTCGTCGTCACCGGCGCCGACGACGCCTGGGCGACCATGCGCCGCTACCACGACCACGGCTCGGCCCGGGTACCCGGCCACTACCCGACCTGGGACGAGGACGCCCACTTCGGCGAGAACTTCGTCACGAGTGAGCAGGTCGCGGCCGTCCAGTGCCAGCAGTTCCGCCACCTGGACGAGCTGCTCGCCGGACTGGAGCGGATGTACGCCATCGCCATGACCGAACTGCCCTCCCGCCCCGACCTGGAGGTCCGGCCCCGGGCGGCCGGCGACGTGAAGGTCAGCCTGCGGTTCCGGTGCGAGAGCAAGGAGCTGCGGGACGCCGCGGTGGCCGCGCTCACCGGGGCCGGCATCGCCAACTGGACGCTGGGGAAGTACCTGCTGCCCGCCCACCCGGTGCTCACCGGCCGCCGTTCGCTGTACCGCGACGGCTTTCCGTGGAACCACGCCCCGGAGGGGCCCCTCGCCCTCAGCCGCGACGGGTTCGCCCGCACGCGGGACCTGCTGGACCGCACCCTGTGCCTGCCGCTCTCCCCGGAACTCCCGGAGGAGGAACAGGCGCTCGCGGTCAAGGCCGTCCGCCGGGTGCTGGAGGCGGTGTGAGCGGCGCCGAGGTGCTGTTGATGGTGGACGACCGGCCGTCGTCCTTCACCCGCTACGCGGCCCGGGAGCTGGCCGGCCGGCTGGTCCTGCTGCGGTTCGCCGACACCCGGCCGGACCTGCCCGAGGACCACCTGCGGGAGACCGCGCACCTGCCCGCCTTCTGGGTGCGCGAGGACGCGGCTCCGGCCGAGGAGGCCCGGCGGTACCGGGAGTGGGCGGCGGGGCTGCCGGCGGCGCCGACCAGGTTCTGCAACCCCTCGGAGCCCCGGCAGGCGGCCGCCCAGCGGTTCGCCCGGCTCGCCGGCCTGCCGCACCTGACCGAGCGGCAGGTGGCCCTGGTCCGCGACAAGGCGGCCATGAAGGACTGCTTCCGGGAACTGGGCCTGCGGACGGCGGAGTTCGAACGCGTGGGGTCGGCAGCCGGGATCGAGCGGTTCGCCGGCCGGCACGGCTGGCCGGTGGTGCTCAAGCCGGTGGACTCGTTCGCCTGCGTGGACACCCACCGGCTCGACGGGCCGGACGACCTCGCCGGGATCGACCTCGCGGCGCGGGACTGGATGGTGGAGGCGTACCTCGGGGGAACGGAATGGGAGGTCTGCGCGATCATCCTCGGCGGTGAGGTCCTCGACGCGTGGCCGAG
>NZ_JZWV01001049.1 GCF_000966975.1 Streptomyces katrae
CTGCCGCCCGCTGGACATCGTCGACGGCGCGATGAACGCCAACATCAGCGTCGGCACCGGCGAGGGTCCGCCCGTCGACCTGCGGGCCCTGGTCCAGCGCGTCGTCACGGGCATGGGCATCGACCACGGCTACGCCCACATGGAGTTCTTCCTGATCGACGGCGAGGTGTACGCCGGCGAGATCGGCGTGCGGCTCGCCGGCTGCGAGATCCCCGCGAACCACGGGCACGCGTACGGCTTCGACGTGTTCGGCGCCACCCTGGCGGTCTACCTCGGCCGGCGGCCCGACCTCCGCTACGGCGAACGCCGCTGCGCGGGCGACCTGCTGCTGCCGCTGCCCGGCTCCGGGACGGTCCGGCGGATCACCTCCCGCGAGGAGCTGCTGGCCATGCCCGGGGTCATCGACGCGGTGCTCAAGGTCCGCTCCGGCGACACCGTGACGGCCCGCCGGGCCTCGCACAACGCCTCGGGGTACGCCCATGTCGTGGGAGCCTCGGTCGGGGAGGTGGAGAGCCGCATGCGCGACGTACTGGCGCGCTTCACGATCGAGGTGGTGGCGCAGGAGCCGTCCGCCGCCCTCGCCTGACCGCCGTCCTCGCCTGACCGCCGCCCGAGCCGGCCGCCCCACGCGGCCCGGCACCCGGCCCGGCCGCGCCGCGCCGCGCGGCCGTCGAAACGGAGACCGACACGTGACCAGCGGCCTGCCCCGTCGCTTCCTCGACCTGCTCACACGTCCCCGGGTGGCCGGGGCGGCCTGGTGGAGCGTCGTCTCCAGGCTGCCGGTCTACCTGATGTCGCTGGCCCTCGTCCTGACCGTCCGTGAGCAGGGCGGCAGTTACGCCCAGGCCGGGCTGGTCGCGGCGCTCTACACGGTCGGGATGGCCCTGGGCA
>NZ_JZWV01001050.1 GCF_000966975.1 Streptomyces katrae
GCCCTGGGCAGCCCGCTCATCGCCCGCCGCCTCGACCGCAACGGCCGCGCGGTGGTGCTGACCGCGACCGCCGTCGCCTACCCGCTGGCACTGGCCGTCCTGGTGTGGGCGACCCGCCCGGGGGGCTGGGCGCAGCCGGCGACGGCGGTCGTCGCGGGGATGGTGCTGCCGCCCGCGAACGCCTGCATGCGCTCGCTCTGGGCGCGGCTGCCCCTCCGGGAGGAGGAGCGCGAGACGGCCTACCTCTGGGAGGCGCTGCTCACCGAGGTCCTGGTGATCGGCGCGCCGCTGATGCTGGCGGCGCTGATGCTGGCCGGCCCGGCGGGGACGGCGCTGACGGTGATCGCGGTGGTGGGCGGCGTGGGCACGCTCGGGCTCGCGTACGCCCGGCTGCCCGCCGGCACCGGGGCCGCCCCGCAGGACCCGAAGGGTCCGCGCCACCCGCTGGGCCCGCTGCGGGAGCCGGCCCTGCTGGCGCTGGCCGGCATCATGGCCGTCTCCGCGGTGCCCATCGGCCTGCTGACCCTGGCCATCCCGGCGTTCGTCGACCGGCACGGGGCTCCGGGCGGCGCGGGCGTGGTGTACGCCTGCTGGGGTGTCGGCAGCGCTCTGGGGGCCGTCTGGCTCGGCCGGTCCCAGTCCGAGGTGGCCCCGCAGGTGCGCCTGGCCCGTCTCCTGCTGGCCTACGCCGTCGGCACCGGGCTGACGCTGCTCGCCGGCTCCCAGGTGGGCCTGGCCGTGGCGCTCGCGGTGGGCAGCGTACCGATCGCCCTGGTCTCCGCCACCGAGATGACCCTGGTGAGCGGCATCGCCGAAGAACGGTCCATGGCGGAGGCGTTCACCTGGGCGTCACTGGCCACCGTCCTGGGCGACGCGCTGGGCCAGCAGGCCGGCGGGCTGCTGATGGATCCGTTCGGGCCGCGGACGGTGTTCGCGGTGGCGACCGGAGCCGCCCTGGCCGCCGCCGCGCTGGCCTTCGTCTGCCGGGGGCTGCTGGCACGGGCTGGCACGGCGGGCGGCGCCCGGTGCCGAAGTGCGCGGCATGACCGCCGAACCCGGCATGCCGGCCCCTTGACCCCTACCCGGCGCGCAGCCGCTCCCCGTCCTTCCCTCTCCCCGTTCCCCTTACCCCGCGCCCCCGGCGCGGACGACACGAGGTGGTCCACCATGAACGCAGCGCTCACCGAGCAGCGAACCGACGGGCCTGCCGGGCCGGGCCCCCTGTTCCGCCCCGTCGCCAGACAGGAATTCGCCGGAGCCGTCCGGGAGTTCCTGGACTCGCCCGGGCTCCTGCCGGTGCCGGTGCCGGCCGGCGACCGCGCCGATCTGGCGGAGAGCGTCGAGCTCGCCGGCCGGCTGTACGGCGCTCTGCGGCGGCCGCACCCGCTGGACGTCGGGGTCCTCCTCGGCGCGGCGCACCTGCCCGAGGGACTCGCGGAGCTGGCCGGCCCGTTCGCCCGGACGTGGGTGGGCGAGGAGGAGCTGGCGGACGTCGCGGCGTTCCGGGCCCGGCACGGCGGTTCGCTGCTGGTCGTCGGCCGTTACGACCGGCTCACCCTCGACCCCGTCCGGGACCTGCTGATGGCCACCTACCGGGGCCCGCGGCACGGCCTGACGCTGCTGAGCGGCCGCGACGGTGCCTCGGTCTGCTGGAACGTCGCCAAGCAGTACGCGGAACCCGCCCCCGACGTCGACGCCCTGGGCCTGTTCACCGACACGGACCGGCCTCCGCGGCTGCCCGGTGTCCAGGTCTTCGACGACCGGGACTTCGAGCGCGCCGACATCCAGGCGGAGATCCTCGGCACCCGGTGGCGGCGGGTGGGCTTCCAGGGCCACGGCAAGGACGACAGCGTCAACCTCGGCGAGTTCACCCTCTGCGGTCTGAACCCCTCGGCCCCGGCCACCCCCGGACTGCTCGGCCCGCGCTGCGCGTACGGGCTGCCCTGCTACAAACCGGAGGACAAGCTGGTCCCCCTCAACCGGGTGGAGGCCGTGGAACTGGTCCTCAGCGCGTGCAACAGCGGCCCCCTCTCGGACCTCGCCCTCTACGACCCGAAGTACCAGCTGCTGCTGAACGCGCTCGACGGTCCGGCCCGTACGGTGGTCTCGGCGGTGTCGGTGCACGACTCCGACCGGCCCGAGAACGTCGCCTGGATGCACGGCGCCCTCACCGGCGCGGACTCGGTCGACACCCTCAACGCCAGCCTGGCGGGCTCGCACCCCTACCCGGCGTTCATGCGCTTCGGGCTGCCGGGCGCGCCGGAGGACACGCCGGCGCCGCCCGCTCCCGCGGACCACCGCCCCGACCCGCTGCTGCTGACCGCGGGCGCCCGGCTCACCGCCTACCTCGCCTCGGAGCTGCTGCCGCACAACCACCCGCTGCGGCCCCGGCTCACCAAACTGGCCAGGAAGGTCGACCTCTGGGTGGCCAGGCCCACGCATCTCGCCGACCAGTCGCCCGAGCAGATCGAGGCCTCCCTCACGGCGGACCTCCAGTCCCTCGACCACATGATCACCGAGCAGGTCGCGGCCGATCCCGAGACCGAGCTGATGAACTACCCGGCGTACTTCGGCGACCGCAGCAGCCTGGACCCGGACGTCCGGGAGGTCACCTGCCACTGCGGCCGCCCCGCGCAGGAGTTCACCCGGCGGGGCCTGCTCCCGCACGTCCTGGACACCACCTGCGCCGTCTGCATGCGGTGCGGCGACGTCACCTTCCGGATCCCGGACGCGCCCGCACTGCTCGCCCACGCCGCCGACGAGGTCGCGCAGGGCGGGGTGCTGGAGGTGCGGGCCACGGTCACCGCGGCCCGCACCGGACCGGTCCGGCTGGGCCTCTTCGTCCCGACCTACCTGCGCGAGGACACCACCGTGGAGCCCGCCACCACCAGGGTCCGGCTCACCGGCGGGCGGGCCGAGGACGTCGCCTTCCGCGTGCGCTTCGCCCCCGGGACCGCCCCGCAGGCCTACTACTTCACCGTGTTCGCCGTACAGGACCTGGCCGTCTCCACGGCCCGGCGCCACTTCGGCGTCGTTCCCCGGACCGCCTGACCGAACCCCCACACCCCACGAGGAGAAGAACATGCAGAGCCAGGACGTGACCGAGCCGGGCACCGCGCCCGCGGACAAGCCGGCGATCGAACTGATCGAGCAGAACGGCGAAGTGACCCTCAGCATCGGCGGCGAGCAGGCCATGCAGGCCTGGGAGCGGGACCTGATGTGGGCCAGCGCCGACATGCTGTGCGAGTACGGAAAGGACTTCTACGAGGTCGGGCTCGGGCTCGGCCTGTCCGCGCTGCGCATCGCCGGCAACCCCGCGACCCGCAGCCACACGGTGCTGGAACTCTTCGGCGAGGTCGAGGACCTGTTCCGGGCCCGGCACCCCCGGGTACCCGACAACCTCACGATCGAGCGCGGCGACTTCTTCGAGCGGATCTTCGAACTGCCGTCGGAGAGCATCGACGGGATGTTCTTCGACCCCGCCCTCGACATGGAGGTCTGGACGGACGCCGCGCTGTGGGCCAGGACCATGCCGGAGGTCGTCCGGGTACTGCGCCCCGGCGGCGTCTTCATCCCGTTCTTCAGCACCAAGCCGGAGCTGCGCTGGCAGTACCTCCCGCACTTCCGCCGGATCCGGGTCGAGCGGCACCCCTTCGTCGCGTACGACACCACCGAGTACACGCACGGCGGCACCACCGGCGACGCGTTCATCCAGTGCTTCCTCAAGGACTGATCCGGTCCGCCCGCCAGCCGCCGCCCGCACCCGACACCACGCACCAGCGCTCCTCCCGGAGGTACCTCCCATGGCCCTCACGCCGCCCCTCGACCCGCCCGCCTCGCTCGGCTCACCCGCCTCGCCCGGCATCCGCCCCGACCTGGGCATCCGCTCGGTCTTCCTCGCCGGCCCGTTCATCCAGCTCCTGGACCCCGAGACCGGGGAGATGCCGGCCGGTGCCCGGGCGCCGTTCGACGTCCTGATCAAGCACTTCGAGGCGCAGGGGCTGTCCGTGCACAACGCCCACCGCCGCGAGGCGTGGGGGGCGGAGCTGATGCGGCCGGAGCAGTGCACCAAGCTGGACCAGGACGAGATCCGCAAGGCCGACGTGTTCGTGGCCCTGCCGGGCCACCCGGCCTCCCCGGGCACCCACATCGAGATCGGGTGGGCCAGTGCCTTCGACAAGCCGATCGTCCTGCTGCTGGAGCGCGACAGGGAGTACACCTTCCTCGTGCAGGGCCTGCACACGGTCGCGTCGGTGGAGTACGTGGTCCACACGGACATCGCCGCCTGCCTGCCCGCCGTCGACCGGGCGGTGGACCTGGCGGTCATGCGGCAGCGGGAGGGCAGCGGCGGCCGTCGGTGAAGACGGCCCGGCGGCCAACGCGGCCGGCTCCGCTCCCCGCGCCGCGAGCACGGGGACGGCGCCGGCCGCGGCGAGGGACCCGCCGGAGTGTGCGATCCAGCGGGCGATCTCGGAACCGTCCCGCTCGACCGCCCGCGCTCGGGGCGTTGCGGGCTCCAGCCGAGCCGGCCGGTCAGCGGTCGCCACACCGACGCCCTCGACACGGCTTCGGCCTTCAGGGCCGGATGTCAGGGGCACGTCTCCTCGATTTTGGCGACGGTGAAGGAGACGGGCCGGCCGTTCAGGGCGGCGCCCGCGGCCGGGTTCTGCGTGCATACCTTCCAGTTCGACTCCTGGAGGACCATCCGGCTCTGCACCGCGTCCTTCACGGAGATCGAAGCGTTCGACGGGAGCGCGGCGCGGACCGCCTTCATGCCCTGACCGACGAAGTCCGGCATGGTGTCACCCGCGGGCTTGGGCGCGGGCGCGTCCGCGGCGGGGCAGGTCTCGTCGAGCTTGACGGCGCCGAAGTCGATCGTGGTGCCGGTGTCGACGGTGCCGCCGCCGGCAGGGGTCTGGGAGCAGACCTTCCAGTTCCGGTCGAGGGCCTGAAGCCGGGCACGGCCGAGCGCGTCGTGGGACTTGAGTGCGTAGAACCCGGCGGCCTGCGCTTCGTCCTGTGCGGTCTGGAGGCCCTTGCCGACGAGGTTCGGCAGTGTGCCCGTCTTCGCGCCGGCTGCGGGGGCCGAGGGCGCGGAGGTCTTCGGGGACGGGGCGTCGGGGGCTGCGGGCTTGCCGTTGGTGCCGCTCGCCTGGGGGTTGCAGGCGGTGAGCGCGAGGGCGGTGGCTGCCGTGAACAGGGTGATGGCGTGACGTCTGTGCATCGCGCCATGTTCGCCCGGTCTCGGAGCCTGTGTGGTGGCTGTGACCAGTCTGTGACGCAGGGAAGTCCCGCACGCACGGGCGGAGTCGGCGGGGCCGCGGGCCGGTCCGGCCCGTATCGGGGTCACTCCCTAGGGGCGGTCCCCGATACCGGTACGGCCGCGGGTCCCCTAACGTCGCGAACACCCGACTTGCGGAGGCTCGATGAAGGCGATAGTCCAGGACCGGTACGGCTCGTCCGACGTTCTGGAGTTCAAGGAGGTGGACCGCCCGGCTCCCCGGGACGGCGAGGTGCTCGTACGGGTGCGCGCGGCCTCGGTCAACGCCCGCGACTGGCACGTCATGCGCGGCGATCCGTACGTGGCACGCCTGGCCTTCGGCCTGACCAGACCCAGGCAGCCGATCCAGGGCACCGACTTCGCGGGCGTGGTGGAGGCCGTCGGCCGGGGCGTCGCCGGGCTGCGTCCCGGTGACGAGGTGTTCGGCGAGGCCGGCGGGGCGTTCGCCGAGTACGTGTGCGCTCCGCAGGACGCGGTGGGCCCCAAACCGGCCGGCCTGACCTTCGAGCAGGCCGCGGCCGTGCCCCTGGCGGGGAACACCGCGCTGATGGGCCTGCGCGATCTGGGGCGGCTGCGGCCGGGGCAGCACGTCCTGGTCAACGGCGCCTCGGGCGGCGTGGGCACCTTCGCCGTGCAGATCGCCAAGGCGCTCGGCGCGGAGGTGACCGGGGTGTGCAGCACCCGGAACGTGGACCTGGTCCGCTCCATCGGCGCCGACCACGTCGTCGACTACCGGCAGGAGGACTTCACCCGGACGGGCCTGCGGTACGACCTCGTGCTCGACCTGGTGGGCAACCGGACCCTGGCCGACCTGCGGCGCGCGCTGACCCCGGGGGGCGCCGTGGTGCTGTCCGGCGGCGGCGTGTCCGAAGGGGGCAGCCTGTTCGGTCCGATGGGCCTCATCATCCGTGGGAAGCTCATGTCCCGCCTCGGCCGCGGGAGGATCCACGTCCTGACGGCGAAGGCGAGTGCGGACAACCTGGCGGCGCTGCGCGAGCTCGTCGAGCGGGGTGCGCTCGCTCCGGCCGTGGACCGGACCTACCCGCTGAGCGAGGGGGCCGAGGCCGTCCGCTACCTGGAGATGGAGCACGCGAGCGCCAAGGTCGTCATCACCTGCTGACTCCCTGCTCCAGTGGCGGGGATGATCTGCTCGTGCGTCACCGCGCCGAGCCCGCCCAGGCTCAGCCGGGCGCGTCTCCCGCCCCGGGAGCGACGATCGGTCGGCCGTCTGCCGCCACGCCGCATCCAGCCCCGCGCGTGAGCCGGGCCGGATGCTCGCGCAGGCTGCCGAGTCGGTGTCGGGCCCGGCTGCGGTACGGGCGGGGGTGGCCTATGAGTGGGCGACGCCGCCACCCTCGTGGCTCGCGGTGGCGGGCGGGCCGCGTGGGGCGTGGTCGACTGGGCGGGTGCGCGGTGCGGCGCGGGTCGTAAGGGCGGGCCTGGAGGCGGTCATGGCGGAGGTTGGATCGTACGCGCGGATCGCGGTGGTCACCGGGGCGGCGCGCGGCGTGGGCGCGGCGGTGGCACGCCGGCTGGCCAGGCGGGGCATGCGGCTGGCGCTGCTGGGCCGGGAGCTCGACTCGTTGCGCCAGGTCGCGGCCGGGCTGCCGACCGAGGCGCACTGCTTCGAGGTCGACGTCACCGACGAGGCGGCGCTCCAGGGCGCGGCCCGCAGCGTCGGTACACGGCTCGGGCCGGCCTCGGTGG
>NZ_JZWV01001051.1 GCF_000966975.1 Streptomyces katrae
GTCAGCCGCAACACCCTCCTGCGGCTGATCGCCTCGCTGCCGGATCCTGAGGCAGTGGTGCCCCGCGTGGTGGGCGTCGACGAGTATGCCCAGCGCAGGGGTCTACGGCACCGTGCTCGTCGACGTCGAGACTCGACGGCCGGTGGATCTGTTGCCGGATCGCGAGGCCGACACGCTGGCAGCGTGGCTGGCGAAGCGGCCCGGCATCGAGGTCATCTGCCGGGACCGTGCCGTCTTCTACGCCGAGGGCTCTACCCGCGGCGCCCCGCAGGCTCTCCAGGTCGCTGACCGTTGGCATCTGTGGCACAACCTTGGTCAGGCCGCTGAGAAATGTGTCTACCGGCACCGAGGCTGCCTGCGGCCTGCACCGGTCCAGCCGGCGGAGCCGGACAAGCCAGAAACGACGCCCGGTTTACCTTCGCAGCCGTGGCCTACGGGCCACCGGTTCGCCGAGCGCACCCGCGCCAAGCACGCGACCGTCCACGCGCTCCTGGTCGCCGGGCACAGTAAGCGGTCCGTCGCCCGGCAACTCGGCATGGGTCACAGCACCGTCCTACGGTTCGCCGGCGCGGCCACGCCTGAGGCTCTGTTCACCGGACAGAGGCAAAACCGCCGGACCGCCCTCGAC
>NZ_JZWV01001052.1 GCF_000966975.1 Streptomyces katrae
CCTGAGGCTCTGTTCACCGGACAGAGGCAAAACCGCCGGACCGCCCTCGACCCTTACAAGCCCTATCTCCATGACCGCTGGCAGGACGGCTGCACCAACGCCTGGCAGCTGTGGGAGGAGCTCAAGGAGCAGGGCTACTCGCATGGTTACGCCAGTGTCCGCGACTACATCCGCTCCGTGCTGCGGGGCAGGCCGCAGCCCATAGGCCCGCGGCCGCCGACGGCCCGCACCGTCACCCGGTGGATCCTTACCCACCCCGACGCTCTGCAGGAATCAGATCGAATCCAGCTCAAGACTGTCCTGGCCGCGTGCCCCGAACTCGATGTCCTGGCCTCACACGTGCGCTCGTTCGCCCGCATGCTCACCCAGCTGGAAGGTCACCGGATGCCTGAATGGATCGAAGTCGCCAGCACCGCCGACCTTCCCGCCCTCCAGTCGTTCGCCCGCCACCTCGAACGCGACCTGGACGCCGTCATCGCCGGCCTCTCACTGCCCTGGAACTCCGGAGTCGTCGATGGTCATGTCAACCGGATCAAGATGCTGAAACGTCAGATGTTCGGCC
>NZ_JZWV01001053.1 GCF_000966975.1 Streptomyces katrae
GCTGAAACGTCAGATGTTCGGCCGCGCAGGATTCGAACTGCTACGAAAGCGCGTCCTGCTCTACTCCTGAAACCCCACTCAAGCCTCGTCCTCGACCAGCCCGAATCCTTCCGGGAACCCTTCCAAGAACTCCCGGCGGGTTGATCGGGCTCGGCCTCGGCCATCGCCCTGAGCAGATCGATCAGCTCCTGCCGCTGATCAGCTGACAGTTGGCTGAACAGGTGGGCGACGCCCTCCAAGACCTTCACCGCATCGTCCGGGTCCATCTGCTCGTCTTCACTGCCCTCGATGAACCACAGGGCGCCGACCAAAGCCTCGGCCAAGGCGTGGGTCAGAGACGGATACGCGGGCATCACAGCGGCCTCCCAGCAGGTCAACGGCAGAGTCAGGCCATACCACCACACCCCACTGACATCACCGTCCGTGAGCCTCCACAGAATGTGGACCAGAGCCTCAGT
>NZ_JZWV01001054.1 GCF_000966975.1 Streptomyces katrae
ACATCACCGTCCGTGAGCCTCCACAGAATGTGGACCAGAGCCTCAGTAGCAGGAACGGTTGTCGGTGGATTCTGAGAACGACCGCGGGCTGGCAGCCCCGAAAATGTCGGTGAGAAGAAGGAACCGGCAAGCGCCCGGTCATCTCCGGGTTCGCGAGAGGCCGACCTGTCGGTGAACTGAAACGCCCGGCCCGGCCCGGCGCTGCGCTCGAGCCGCGCGCTCACACAGGCCGCCTGTCCGACCGCGCGCCCGTGCAGAACAGGCGGTCGGCACCGGGCGCAGTCGCGCCGTCGAGCGGACTGGCGCTTGCTGTGTGCCATCAATGTCATGGTTCTGGCGTATTTGAGTACCCCAGTCCAGGTCTGATGAGGCCATCGAAGCAAGGCCAGGAGTGTCCCTCGACGGGACGAAGCCCTTCGTGCGTCGGTCAGGGCGTGGTGACCCCGAAGGTCTGGGTATTGGTGTTGATGGCACCGGGGCTGTTGAGGTTGGTGTTGATGTTGTTGTAGATCGGGATCAGACCGCTGAGGTTGATGCCCAGGAGCGAGGTGCCTGCACCAGGGGTCTGATTCGGGGGCCCCGGGCGGCGTGTAGGTGAGGACGACACGTCCGTTTCCGGTGTTCGCGCCGCTGGTGAAGGAACTGCCCGCCGGTCCTGCGCTCGATCCGCCACTGCCGCCTCCACCGCCGCCACCCGCGGCGATCGCAGGGCCTACGCCGCCGGTTCCGCCGGTGCCCAGTGTGCCGGG
>NZ_JZWV01001055.1 GCF_000966975.1 Streptomyces katrae
CAGTGTGCCGGGCTGGCCGTTCGCGCCGTTTTGGCTCCCTCCGCTCCCCCCCGCGCCGCCGCCCTGGCCCCCGGTTGCGTCCTGGTTGGCGGTGCCGTTGCCCCCTCGTGCTCCCGACTGACTGCCGACACCGCCGGTACCGCCGGCTCGCCGACGTCGGCGCCTCCGCCACCAGCCGCCGTCACCAGCCGTGAGGCCAGGTCGAAGGTCCCGGAACGGACGTCCGAGGCGCCGCCGCCTCCGCCACCGAACAGGCCTGAGGCGCCACCGGCGGCTCCGCGGTTGAAGCCGCCGGTGGCTCCGCCGGATCCCAATGCGTTGCCGCCCGCGCCTCCGACGTTGACCTGCAGCGTTTGGCCGGGTGTAACGGTCAGTGTGCC
>NZ_JZWV01001056.1 GCF_000966975.1 Streptomyces katrae
GTGTAACGGTCAGTGTGCCGGTGACCAGGGCACCGGCCCCCCGGGCGTTGCGGCACCCTGGTAAGGGGATGATGTGCCTCCGGAGGCGCCGCGTGCTTCCACGGCCAGCTGCGTCACCCCGCTGGGCACGGTGAACGTGTCGGCCGACCCGGTGTAGTCAAATGTGCACACCACTTGGCTGCCGGACGGGACACACGAACCCTGCGCCTGGGCTGAGCCGGCCAGGACCGGCACGAGAGCCAGAGACATACCCGTCGCCAGCATTCCAGCCGCCAGAGCGCGAACCCGCGGCCGAGCGTGACCTCTGATGACACAAAGGACGGCATCTTGCTTGGCACCACGCCGTCGACCAACCCGGACGGCCCTCCACTTCTGCGGACGGTGGCTGAAGGTCGGCGTCTTCGGGCAGCTCAATACCCTGCATCACCGTTGAATCCGGGGATGCATGCCGGCGCCACCGTGTGCGTGCACGAGGCTCGGAGCGTGAAGACCTCCGCCCACGTCCTTGCAGGCCGGCTGGTGCCCGGGGGCCAGCGGATCCTTGGGCCAAACGAGTGGCGGGGCGGCGGTCAAGTTCAGCCGGGAGGCTGGTGTTCGGCGCGGGCTCGGGTGGTGGCGAGTCGGTAGGAGTCGGTGCCGGTTTCGATGATGTTGCCGCCGAAGGTGAGGCGGTCGACGGCTCGGGGGTGAGCGGCGATCCACGCCATCTCGACGTCCAACGCGAACTCGTTGGCGGCCGTGCAGGTTTACTGGTCCGCCGGGCTTGGTCGGGTCGGGCGGCGATCGTGCGTACCTGCTCGATGCAGCGCTCGTAGATGCGGGACCGCTCGGCGTTCAGATCTTGGCTCTTCAGTTCTCCCTCTCCCACGCCGGACCGTCCGGCGACCGGTGAACCCTGCCCGAGGCCGCAGGGGAACAGTCACGTCGCCTCATACACGTTCCAATCGCGGCCAGGGGGCGGGAGCGGCCGTACGGCCAAATCCAGCGATCTTGAGGGTTCAGCTGCAACCACGGATCCCCGATCGCTGTCTTCGTGCCCATGACACCAAACGGACGGCAGCGGTCGACCACGGATGATCGGGAGTTACGGCTATGGAGGGTCGGCTGGGCCCTGACTGTCGCCTTCATTGCCGCGGTGCTGGTCGCGGGCGGCATCTTCTACGGACTGGTGGACGTTCTAGGCTTCAAGAAGATCGACACCACCACGAAGCTTGACGCGAACACACTCTTCGACCTGGTGAAGCTCTCCTTCGGCGTCGTAGCCGGAGCTGGCGCACTTGTCGCCCTGGTCGTCGCCTACCGCCGCCAGCGCGTCGATGAAGCCGGCGCGCACCGCGAAGCCACCCGGCTCCACACCGAACGCTTCTCTCAGGCAGTCGACAAACTCGGATCGGGGTCCCCAGCCGTCCGGCTAGGAGGCGTCCATGCTCTGGCTGGCCTTGCAGACGACGCACCCGATGACAGCCTGCGCCAGACCTGCATCGACGTCCTGTGCGCGTACCTCCAGCTCCCCTTCACTCCAGACCCCGGAACCGACCCCGCCCACCAAGATGAACACCACCAGTACCTGGCCCTCCGCAAAGTCCGGCATACGATCCTGCGCCTCATCAGTGACCACTACCGACGCCCGCGGGGAACCCATCGTTCTTGGCAGGGCTGCGACCTTGACCTCACCGGGGTCACCATCGACGGCAACATGAACTTCGACGGCGCGACGCTCTCCGGCGGCAGGGTGATCTTCGAGGGCGCGACGTTCTCGGGCGGCACGGTGTCCTTCCGCGGCGCGACGTTCTCCGGCGGCACGGTGCCCTTCGAGGGCGCGACGTTCTCGGCCGGCACGTTGTCCTTCGACGGCGCGACGTTCTCCGGCGGCACGGTGTCCTTCCGCGGCGCGACGTTCTCCGGCGGCACGGTCTCCTTCCACGGTGCGACATTCTTGGCCGGCACGGTCTCCTTCAACGGCACGAGGTTCACGCGCGGCGGGGTGTCCTTCTCCGGAATGAGGTTCCCCCGCGGCGTGGTGTCCTTTTACAGTGCGGCGTTCTCCGGCGGCTGGGTGAGGTTCGATCGGGTAGCGGGGGAAGCTCCCGCCGGGCTTCATAACGCCATCGACGCCGCCGTGCCTCCGGTCCCCCTTCCGCTTGCTTGGCAACCCATCAATCCGTAAGGACCCAGGGGCGAAAACGATCGGAATCGCCCTCCAGGACGACGCCGCCCTGCGCCTCGATGCCGCCGTCCAAGACCTCGTGGAAGCCCGCGGGCCGGCCGCGACCGCGGACCTCATGATGTGGCTCGCCCGACAGCTCCTCCATTCCCCCCGCCCTGCACGCGAACGTACTGACCGTGGCCGACCCCACCGAGCGCGCCGCCGGACACGAATGAGAGCTCCCCCCTCCGACCCGCGCTGGAGGCCCTCGTCTCCGGTACCCACCTGACTCTCGGGGATCTGGCCGAGCGCTCCAGGCTCACCGTGGAACAGGTCGCCGCGTCCGGCAGATAGCGTGCACCCCGCAGGGCCGTTTCTGCGGTGAATCACGGCCCTCGCACGGGTGAGTTGGCCCCTGGGCTCCTGTCGTCGGGCGCCGGCAGACCGATACATCGGCGTACGTGATCAAGAACCTGTTGTGGCGCGGCCTGCCCGCGCTCGCCCTCTGCGCCCTGCCCTTGCTGTCCTCCGCCCCGCCTGCGCACTCCGCGCCCGCAGCCCCGGGGCTCGGGCTGGCTGCGGCGGGCCCGGCCGGCATGCGGGCACCGCTTCCCCTCTACGAGGCGATCGACAGGCTCCCGGTGGCCCCTGAGCACCGCGACGGCTACCGACGCGACCTGTACAAGCACTGGAACCGCGGCTTGAACGCCTCGGACGGCTGCGACACGAGGAAGGAGGTCATCCTCTCCGAAGCCGTCGAAGCGCCGCATGTCGCAGCCGGCTGCAAGTTGACCGGCGGGTCCTGGCGCAGCGCCTACGACAACCTCGTCGTCACCGACGCCGCCCGCCTCGATGTCGACCACCTCTTATCTGCACCTCCGGCGGCCGGGCCCATAATGCCTGCTGGTCAGAGCGTCAGCAGTATGCAGTTGACTTTGATCGGGGGCTCGGGGAGTGCCACGTCAGGTTGAGTGCTTGAGCATTCTCTGAATGGTTTCGCGTACTGACTCGTCCGTTTCGTTCGAGAAGCGCTGGCTAAGGGCTTCTCGTCG
This sequence comes from Streptomyces katrae, assembly GCF_000966975.1. Lineage (GTDB taxonomy): Bacteria > Actinomycetota > Actinomycetes > Streptomycetales > Streptomycetaceae > Streptomyces > Streptomyces katrae. Next base: position 3,199 of record NZ_JZWV01001056.1, read on the forward strand.
CTGGGTGGGTAGCCGCCATCCCCGCGGTGTGTTCGACGCCATGAGTACGACAGCGAGGGATCGGACCTTAGCGACCGGATCGCCAAGCGCCATGGTCAGCAGATCTCGGCCGTGTTCTCCCTGGGCGGCGAGGGCACGAAGGATCGATTTCCTCACGGCCGGGTGAGTCTCCGCAGCCAGCGCCCGAATCAGAGTGCTAGGCAAGGTAGTGCTCGGGGCTGGGTGAGTGATGAACGTGTAGGCGGCGGCTCGCCGCCTTGTCGGGAGGTCGTCGTTCAGGAGCGTCGCCACGAGCTGGTCCTCGTTGCCGGCCATCTGGTCGGCGAACCAGTTGAGGTCCTGGTGTCCTGTCAGAACGAAGTCGAGCCATCGCTCGTACCAAGACAGGAAGTCAGAATCAGCGTAGAACCGGGGAGCGAAGAATCCCTCGGCGTTGACCTCCACCAGACGCCCACGTCCGGGTCCTGTGACGACCAGCAGCGTGAAGTCGCTGCAGCCCCTGTAGACGACTGTGATGGTGCCGGGGAATGAGCCCACGAGGTCGCCCCGGTCGTCGGGGCCTGTGGGGACATCGACGTCGGGAACGATTGGGAACGATTCGGCGGGCTGTCCCATGCCGCCCCGCCCAACCCATCGCTCCATAGGCAGCAACCCGTAGGTGGGACCGTATCCGCCGTGGCCAATTCGGGTGAGGAACTGGCGAAACTCCTCAGGCAGCCGGACGCCGTGGGTGTCCTCGAAGTCCGAGATCTGCGTCTCGGTGAGCGCGGGGCCGAGTACGGCCTTCTCCGTGGTCGGCAGTGCGGCGAGTTTGGCTTGAATCCGGGTGATCCGGGCGTCCACCAGTACTTCTTCTCACGTCGATAGTTAGTTCGAGCCGCGAGCATAACCCACGACCGGGCTGCCGGGCTGTCGTCAGTCCGGGTCGCGCATGGCCAGGCGGCGCCGAAGTTCCAGGTTTCGCCATGGGCCACCTCTAGGGCCTTCCGTAGCCGCGCGATCTCCTCGCGGTGTGCCTGCTGTTGCTGTGAAAGGCGTGCGCTCAGGGCTCGTACGGCCGCCGAGGTCGACGACGGGGCTTCGGTGTCTACCTGACGCGCTCCAAGAACCTGGCTCGCGCGTTGGCCTTCGATCAGGCTGCGGATCTCGAGGTGCTTGTAGAGGAAGTCGGTGCTCACGCCTGCCACCCGGGCAACGGCGGTGAAACGGACAGGCTGGCCGGCCTTGACCATCCGGGCGAGCGCGGTCCGGGCCCGCTTGTCGGTGTCCGCGGTTCGCTCCTTCGCTGCCTGGTGGAGATGCTCTGGCAGAAGGCTCAAGGCGTGCATTCCTCGCTGGACGGTTCCGCCCGGTCGGTCCCGCGAGCCAGATGTTGTCTTCACCCATCGGCTCGCCGTGGCGGCCGGTGAACTGTGTCTAGCGGGTGATCAGGGCCTCGGCCTGGGCGAGCTGGTGCTGGAGATCATCACGGTGGTTGGCGTCGGTGACGAACTTGTCGCAGGTCAGGCATGCGTTCCCCTTGGAGCAGACCTGCTTCGGCGGCAGCATGCACCACCCGTTCGGCAGCACCCGGTCAGCGCGCCGGTCCAGGTGCAGGAGGTCGTAGAGGTCGCTCGGGCCGAGGCCGGCGGTCCTGCCGTCCGCAGTGACCTTCTTGTAGCGCAGAAACTCGCGCTCGGCTGTCACTGCGAGGGTCTTGGCGTAATGCACCGCACGGTTGTCAGCCGGCGAGGAGGCGGTCGGTGACGAGGGCGGTGAGGTCCTCGGGCCAAGGATTCGGATGCCCAGCTCTTCGGCCTCGGTGCCGCTTGGAGCTGGCCTTCCCGCCCGCCACCAGCAACGTGGTGCGCTTGGGCACTTCCGGGTGTCCGCCCCACTCCTCGGGCCCCCAGCGATTGTCGGAGGGTCCTGCGAAGATCGCGGCCATGGAGCTCCCCACCGCCCTCGCCGGGCTCGACACCCACCCCTGGGCCACCGTGAACCACGCCTACGGCCCCGCCGAAGACCTGCCCGGATTGCTGCGCGCCTTCGCCGAGGGCGGTGAGGACGCCGAGGAGGCACTGGAGGAGCTGTACAGCTCGATCGTGCACCAGGGCACCGTCTACGCAGCCAGCGCCGACGCCGCCCCCTACCTCGCCCGCATCGCCGCCTCCGGCCGGCAGACCGCCGACGCGCTGCGGCTGCTCGGCTGCCTCGCCGAGAGCGAGGACGAGCACGACGTCGAGCCGGGCGCCGTCCGCGCCGCCGTCACCGCCCAGCTGCCGCTGCTCATACCGCTGCTGGCCGACGAGGACGCCACCGTCCGGCAAGCAGCGGGCTGGATGATCGGCCATACCCGCGACACCCGCAACGCCCTGCCCGCTGTCCGGGCCCGCCTTGCCACCGAGACCGAGCCCGTCGTCCGGGCCGAGCTCCTGACCGCACACAGCCGGCTGGACCACGCGGGCGCCGGCGCCGAGGCCCGTGCCCTCCTTGGCCCAGACACCCCTCCGCCGCTACGCCTCGCCGCCCTTTTCGCCGCCCTGAACCCCGACCAACCGTGGCTCGCGGCGCACCACGACGCCCTCCTCAGCCTGCTGCCCGCACGCAAGACGGCTGCGGCCGGCTACGCGGACGAGCACCGGGATCCGCTGAGCGCCATCGTCGAGATCCTGCTGGGGCGGGACACCGACGCCGACCGCGAGAGCGCCCTCGCACTCCTCGATGTCGCGCTGCGCGACGAGCGCCCGGATGTCCGGGCCGAGGCGCTGTGGGCGGCCGACCGCGCCTGCATGCTGTCCCGCAGTGCCCCGCAGCGGCTGATCGCCGCGATCGCGCCGCTCGCCGCCGACTGGACGGCCGCCCGGCTCCTGGGCAAGATCGGCTCGGCCGCCGCAGAGGCCGCGCCCCTCCTCGTCGAACTCTCCGCGCAGCCGGACGACGAGGCGGCCGACCAGGCCCTGGCCGCACTCGTCCTGGTGGCACCGCAGACGGCCGCCCCCCTGTTGGCCAGGGCGCTCGGCCGACGCCCGCACGCCATGCAGTGCGCCACCGGGTCCCATGCCCCGGCCGACGTGCCCTTCCCGTTCGACGCGGAACTGCTCGCTGCGGTCCGCGCTCGCCTGGCGGCCAAGGCGCTGGAGCAGCCCGAGGGACGCAAGGACTGCGGTTGCCCGACGACCGCGGACCACAACGACACCGCCGGGCTGGTCCACCTGATCCGGCTGTGGGGCCCTCAGGCCGCCAGTGCGCTGCCCGAACTCCGCGCCGTCCTGCCCGGGTTCCACTACGCCGCCACCGCCATCACCTCCGTCGCCGCCGGCCTCGGTCCGGAGCAGCGCGAGCAGGCCGCCACTGCCCTGCGGGCCGGCGCTGACAAGCTGTTCGTGGCGCAGGCGCTGCACGAGCTGACCGGCGAGACCGGGCCGCTGTTCGCCGCCGCCGAGGCGGCGCTCGCCACCGGTGTCCGCGGCTGTGTCGAGGGCGCGAACGCCTTGGCCGACCTCGGGCCGGCTGCCGCGCGCATCGCCCCGGCCCTGCGGGCGGCGCTCGGCCGCACCATCGACCGCGACACCACGGCGGAGATCGACACCGACCTCGCCCTGGCGCTCGCCCTGTGGCGGATCACCGGCGAGGCGTCCGAGGTCGTCCCGGTGCTGGCCTCGGTCTTCGACAGGAGCGAAGGCCAGCGGTGGTCCCACTGGACGACCGCCCGCGCCGCCCGCGAGATCGCCGTACTCGGCCCGGCCGGGCGCCCGCTGACCGGCCGGCTCCACGCTCTCCTCGACGACCCGGCCCAAGCC
>NZ_JZWV01001057.1 GCF_000966975.1 Streptomyces katrae
CCTCCGCCGTCCTCGGACTGCTCGCCATCGCCGATCCGGCCAATCTCGACCACACCCGGCTCGCCGAGGCGGCGCTGCACTCGGCCGAGACCCGTGCCGACCTCAAGGGTGCCTGCGACGCCCTGCGGGTACTCGGGTCCGCCGCCCTGACGCCAGAGCAGCACGGTCGGCTGGCCGCGCTGACCGGTCGGGACCGCCGCCTGGTCCTCTACGGGTCCGACCACGCGATGATCCGCGAGGACGAACAGCTGCGCGCCGCGCTGACGTCTGCACTGCCTGCCGCGGCGGCGGCGGCGAGGGACACTGCCGGAGCTTGCTGAGGCAGGTGCCGCGTCCCGGCTAGCCCGGGTTGAGCGGGTAGACCCCGGTGCCTTCGTACGCCTCGGGGGTCAGCGAGAGCACGGTGAGCGGCTCTCCCGATTTCGCTGCCTGCCAGGCGATGGCCGCCGGATGCGTCACTGTCCAGTCGGTGGTCGGCCAGGACCCGGCATCCAGGGCGTGAGCCGCGGTGAAGGGCACGGTCTCGGCGAACCGCAGGCGCGCGGCGTGGGAGCCGGCACCAGGCATCGTACGCTCGGCGGCCAGGACGGAGAGGGCCGGGATCAGGACCCGGCCGGTGCCCCGGGAAGACTCGATGTACAGGCCGGTGAAGAACGGGTCGGCCTGGTAGAGGGCGACGAGCGCCGTGTGGTCGAAGACCGCCGTCAGGTCCACGCGGCGGCGCCGCCCTGGTGGGCGCGGATCTTGTCCCAGGCCGACTGGCCGGCCTGCTGAAGCTGCTCGGTGTAGTCCAGCCCGAGCTCCGCCGCGGCTTCCAGGGCCCGCTGCTCCTGCTCGGCCTGGGTCAGCCGGCTCTGGGCGAGCTCGTCCAGGAGCTCGGTGATAGTCGTGCCTCGCTCCTGCGCGAGGAGACGCAGCCGGTCCCGGGTAGCCTCGCTCGTCTTGATGCTCGTGGGCTTGCCGTTGCTCATGAAGGCGATTCTACCGCCGGTAGAACATTGTGCCCATGGTCTTCGTCTGGGTCGCGGTCTATTTTCCCTCGACACGGCCCGGCGGCCACTCGCCGAGGACGTCGGGCATCTGCCGCCTCAGTCGGACAGAGCCTCCGGGGTGCTGGGATGACGGGCTCGTCGCAGGCTGGATGGATGGCTGACCAGACGGAGATCGTTGTTCACCCTGTGTCGCCGATGGGCGGCCGGAAGGTCACCGCACATGTCTTCGGCGTCGATGCCGACCTCGGCCGCGCCTTCGACCCCGGCGATGTGTCCGCGCTTCTGCGGCGGGCCGGTTTCGAGGACGTGGACCTGTCCGAGGAAGGGCCGATCCGGTGGGAAGGAGGGGGACCCCAGGTATGGACCGCCGACAACATCTGACCTCAGGTGCCCGACGACCCCGTGGGGAGAGCCCCGCTACATACCAAGGTGCCCAGGTTGAGCGTCGCGGACAGCCCGCTCAGATCTCGGCGTCACTCATGCGCTCAAGGTTCCAGCGCGCCATGATCTCGGCAACAGCGGGGTATCGCTCAAGGAGCTCCTCGTCGCTCAGCTCCGCCCCAGCTCGCGTCGGCCCGATGCGGACGTCCGTACGGTTCGGCAGGGTCGTCGCTCTCGTGTGGAACTTGCTCACGGGACCTCCGGCGCTCGCGTAGCTGAGGCGATCACGATCCGCCCGACCGGACAGCCACGTCAACCCTTGCGGAGGAATTCATTCCGGGGGCGGAGAACACACCGCGAGCCTCGACTGGGGCTAAGCTCCTGGAACCTGGAGAGGCCCAGGACTTCGTGCTCATGGCGCTTCCCGACGCGCAGCGCAGTCTGGGGCGCCTCGACCGCACCCCCATCCCCCTGCCCGCCTGACACATGCCTTGCCAAGCCTGCCGACGCGCCATCCTCGGCGACGAGACGATCGCCTCGATCCACAGGAGGGTGGCTGCGGCGCCGCCACCGAGCGATCAGCTCATCGAGGCCCTGGGGCCTATCCTCAACAATCCTGCGCACGGAGGGGAACGAGGCTGTCCCGGCACCAGCAGTAAAGGCTGCATCCAGATCACTCCCACCCCGGCATCCAGAACGCCTGCGGACCGGCCCGCAGCGCATCCGGGGTTACCGGCTGGGGCCTCGGCCGGGGAGGCTTGGTGTAGCTCGGTCCGTAGACGATCTCCCACAGGCCGTCGGAGTGCTCGAGCACGTCCATCCGCACGTGCTGCTTGAGGGTGCGCAGCTGGCGGCGGAACTCGTCAGCGTCGAGGCCAATCCGCCGGGCGAGCACGGGGATGTCGGCGTCCCACAGGTTCAGGCCGAGGATGTCGCCCTCCCCTCTGCTCTGTTCGGCGATGGCCAGGAACACCCGCCGGGCCGTCCCGTCGGAGATGTTCTGGCTGTGTATGTATGCGATGGCGTGCTGGCTCACGTGGGAGTTCCGTCCTGTCAGTGTTCGACGATGCGGCCGGCGGTGTCCCGGCGGCGGCCGTGGAGGGTGTCGAGAAGGTCAGCGAGCCCCGACATGCTCTTGGGCTCGGCCCTGGCAATCTGGTCGGTGACGGCCAGCGCCTGAAGCGTTGGGGCCAGTTGGTTGAGCAGTGCCAAGGCGTCGGGCAACGTCCGGGCGAAGAACTGCTCGGAGGTCCCGCTTCCTTCCAGGTCGAACAGGAAGCAGGGCTCCTGGAGCCGGGAGAACACCGTGAGGGTCAGCGGGACGTTGTGCGCCTCGCCGGCTCCGGTCCACGCCTCGTAGCCGGCAGCCTTGACCGTGGCGTCGAATCCTCCTCCGTGTTCGTGTGTCAGCGGGTCCACGATGGGGCTCCAGCTCCCCGTGCTGTAGACCCAGCTCTGACGAGGCTCCTCGGCGCCGTGCGGCGTGCTGTCAGTCACGGCCCTCCCCTTTCTGGTGCATGTCTGCGGCGGTGCTCCTCGCCGTCCAGGGGCCGACGGTGGCCCCGGCCAGATCATGTGGCCGCCAGGTGCCCGGCACTCGCGGAGCTGTTCCACCCGCTTTGATTCGCACCCGCATTGGCCGAGAAGATGCTGTTACCCGAGGGCTGCCAGGCCGGTGCGCCTGCCCAGAAGCTGGTCAGGCGGTCCACTCCAGGCGCCGCGGCTGCATCTGATGGCCGGACTTCTCTGCACGGACCCGGCGCCAGGCCGTGGCCTCGGTCGCCCCAGCCTGGCGGCGGCGCTGCGCGCGGGCCTGCTCGCTCGGGGCCGACGCATCGTCCGAAACGTTGGGCTCCGGGAAGGCGCGACAGGTCAGTGTGCGCAGCGTGGCGGTCTGCCGCTCCACCTGACGGTTGCCGAGTGGCGGCGTTGCCGTAGCGGTCTTGCTGTTTCGGCCCGAGGCGTGCGGCCAGGTGGGCAGGATGGCGTGATGAGCGAACTTACGCACGCGCCCGTCATGGAACTCCTTCGCGCCTCGCTCGATCCAGCGAGCCACCGCGAAGACGTCGTCTCGAAACTGGATCTTCCGACCGGGCGCCTGATCGCGGCCGCGGCCCACGCGGACGCCGACGACAACGGAGCCGACCGACTGGCCAACCTCGCCGGCGGTCTCGCCCTCGCAGCGCTCGGCCTCAGCGCGGAGGTCGCCTCACGGGGAGAGAAGACGCTTGAGGAGTTCCTCGACGGCCTGGAGCAGGCCGGCGACGACGAGGTGCACAAGCTCATGGTCGCGACGATCCGGGGCATGCTCCACGACCAGGGCGTGGAGGTGATGGGGCGCACCCTCGCGCAGGACCAGGCTCGCTTCCTCGACCTCCTGCTCGCCCTGACCTCCTACTGCGGAACCAGCATCCTCGCCCTGCAGGCCATCGGCACCCCCGCCGAGACCACCCTGGCCGACCTGGAAGACGCCCTGCGGGACGAAGACGACGAAGCGGAGCCCGCCGCCACGTCCTAACCGACGACCTCGACGCGGGCCGACCCGGGCGCGAGCACGAGGGCGCCTTCGCGGATCGCGAGCGCGTCCTCCCCCTCACCTACCCTCTGCCCGGCTAGGCCGTTTCCTGTGGATCACCTTGCTGACCAGATGAAGATGGCGGCGAGGTGGAGTCCGGCGAGGTAGATGGTGGCGGT
>NZ_JZWV01001058.1 GCF_000966975.1 Streptomyces katrae
CCCCCCGAGCGCCACGACCGCGCCACACCCACGGCGCGCCACCCCCCGACCCGCCAGTCATTGCCCGAGGTCACCCCCCGTGATACACAGAGTGACCAGGTCAGGCCATGCGTACGACCGCACACCCGCGCACACACGGTCCGACACCCGGGACATCGGGTAAAGAGACCGGCCAAGTCGACGACGGCCGACGTTTCATCAGCGAAGATAGTGAGTGACCCCTGCCACCGGGCACGGGCTACCGGAACTACCCATACAGGGGCGGTGAGTTACATGATCCTGGCAGCCGAAAAGGGCGATATCACCACCATCATCGGCGGAATCGCCCCGAACTGGGGGCCGTTCGGCAGTCTCGGCAACGAAGCGAAGGTCATGATCGAGGTCATCATGGCCGTGGCGATCCTCCTCTGCCTCGGCATCGCCATCTGGGGCGCCGCCAAGCAGCGCATCGGCGCCACCGCACTGCGCGACACCTTCAGCGCGGAACAGGGCAAGGGCCTGATCGTGGCCGGCCTCACCGGAGTCTTCATCATCGGCTCCCTCGGCACCCTCTTCACGATCGTCTACGGAATGGCCGTCTAGCAGCACCACCGCGGCCGGCCGCACCTGATGAGGAATCACCACACCGCGCCTGCGCGGTGACGAGCGCTACCGTCGTACGACGCGGAGGGGGCGGACGACAGGCAATGAGCAACGACGACCAGTACGGCGGGGGCGCCGTCGGCGGCACGGGCCAGACCCGCACCCGCCTGCCGGACCCCCCGTCCGACCCCTACGGCACCCCCCGCCGCACCCCCCGCGCCTCGCGCGGCCTGATCACGGTGGTCGGAGTCGTGGTCCTGCTCATCGCCGCCATCGCCTTCGCGAACCAGTCCCAGGACACCGCCCAGCCCCCCACCTCGGACAAACCCCCCACCACCAACGCCACCTCCCCCACGGGCACGCCCCCGGTCACCACCAAGTCCGCCGGCATCCCCAAGGGCTTCGCCCACGACGAACAGGGCGCCCAGTCCGCCGCCGCGAACTACACGGTGGCCCTCAACTCCGACGGCATGCTCAAGAAGGACGTCCGCCACGCCCTCATGGACGGGCTCTACACCCCCGAGGCGGCGGCCCAGCGCAAGGGCGGGCAGGACACCGCGTACTCGCCCGCCTTCTTCGCCTCCCTCGGCCTCGACGCGAACGGCAACGCCCCGCAGGGCAACACCTTCGTCACCCGCGCCGTCCCGGTCGGTACCCGCGTCGAGAGCTACGGCCCCGCCAACGCCAAGGTCTCCGTCTGGTACATGGCCCTGGTCGGCATGACCGGCGCCAAGTCCACCACCCCGGTGACCACCACCTGGAAGACCTGGACGTTCGAACTGACCTGGGCCGGGGACGACTGGAAGGTCGCCTCCGACAGCCAGCAGGACGGCCCCGCCCCGGTCCCCGGCGACGTCCCCGCCTCCACGTCCGACGACATCAGCAAGGCCGTCCAGGAGTTCGGAGGGTTCACCTATGCCCGGTAGCCGCCCCGGCACGCCCAGCCGCCCCGGCGCGGCCGGCCGCGCCGCCACCCTCCGCGCCGCCGCCACCCGCGCCCCCTTCCGCATCGCCGCGGCCCTGACCACCCTTCAGACGGCACTCGTACTGCTGTCCGCCCGGGCCCACGCCGCCCCCAGCCCGACCCCGCCCCCCTCCGGGTCCCCCTCGGGATCCCCGTCCGGCACCCCGGCACCCTCCAAGTGCGAAGGCGTCATCGGCACCCTCAAGGAAGCCTGCGAACGCCAGGCCGGCGGCGCGACCCCCGGCACCGGCGCCGGCACCGGGCTCTCGCCCAACAGCCCCACCGACGCCCTCAACCCCCTCGCCTCCCTCGCCCGCGGCTGCGCCGACGCGGCCGCCTGGATCGTCGGGAAGCTCAGCGAAGCCGTCAAGGGCACCGCGAACGTCGACTTCACCAATCCCGCCTTCCTCCAGCAGTACGCCGTCGTCTTCGCCGCCAGCACCGTCCTCACCCTCGTCCTCTGGCTACTGGCCGTGGCCAAGCGCGCCATCCGCGGCGTCCCCCTCTCCACCGCCCTCTCCGAGGCCATCGGCTTCCTCTGGCTGACCGTCCTCGCCTCCGCCTTCACCCCCCTGATCCTCTACACCGTGGTCTCCGCCACCGACGGCGTCACCGACGTCATCGCCTCCGCCACCGGCAGCCAGAGCGACGTCTTCTTCGGCTCCTTCACCGACGCCCTCAAAAAGGGCGACGACATCGGCGGCGGCCCGATCATGCTGATCGTCGTCGCCCTCGTCACCGTCCTCGCCGCCGGCGTCCTCTGGCTCGAACTCGTCATCCGCGCCGCCCTCCTCTACGTCGGCGCCCTCCTCGGCACCGTCGTCTACGCCGGACTCGTCGACCGCAACATGTGGGGCCACGTCCGCCGCTGGGCCGGCATCATGATCGCCGTCATCCTCGTGAAGCCGGTCATCGTCATCGTCCTCGGCCTCGCCGGCGCCCTCGCCGGCAACAAGGGCCCGAACGCCTTCTCCGCCGTCGTCTCCGGCCTCGCCATCATCCTCCTGGCGATCTTCGCCTCCGCCATGATCTACCGCTTCGTCCCCGGCTTCGGCGACGAGATCGCCTCCGCCCGCAGCAACCGCAAGCAGGCCACCGACGGCGCCCAGGCAGCCGCCGTCATCAGCTCCCCGGCCTCCCTCGTCTCCCAGGGCATCAAGACCCACAGCAGCCGCGGCGGCGCCCACCGCGCCGGAGGCGGCGGCTCCACCGGCGGCGACGCCAACCAGATCTCCGGAGGCATGGCCGCCCACAGCAGCCGCGGCTCCGGCAGCGGGACCGGCGGCGGAAGCGTCCCGCCCGCCGCACCCCCGCCCCGCACCGGCTCGAGCACGAGGAACACAGGAGGTGACGGGCGTTGACGACCCAGTTCCACCAGATCCACCCCATCGCGCCCCGCCGCACGTATCTCATCGGCCGGGCCCGGCCGAACGCGATCGTCGGCAAGAACCGCGAAACCGGCGAGATCGCCCTGATCATCGTCGGCGCGTTCCTCGGCATGATGAGCGGACTGCTCGTCCCCGACCTCACCCTGCGCATCGTCACGCTCGCCGGCTTCCCGCTGCTCGCCCTCGCCGCCGTGTACGTCCCCTACAAGGGCCGCACCTTCTACCGGTGGTTCGAGATCAGCCGCAGCTACAAGCGCACCCTGCGCCGCGGCACCACCTACCGCTCGGCCGCCATGGAAGCCGGCACCCGCGCCGCCGACGGCCGCGAGGTCGAGATCGGCCCGCCCCCCGGCATCGGCCGCATCAACTGGCTCGCCGCCCCCTTCGGCCCCGACGAGATCGCCGTCCTCCTCCACGCCGACCGCAGAACCGTCACCGCCGCCATCGAGATCGAAGGCCCCGGCGTCGGCCTGCGCGACAGCGAGGACCAGGAAGCCCTCGTCGACCGCTTCGGCACCCTCCTCAAGCACGTCGCCAACGGCGACGGCTTCGTCACCCGCCTCCAGATGCTCGCCCGCACCCTCCCCGCCGACCCCGACGCCCACGCCAAGGACGTCGCCCAACGCGGGGACGCCACCGCCGCCACCTGGCTGCGCGACTCCTACGACCAGCTCCAGTCGATGGTCTCCACCTCCTCCGAGCAGCACCGCGCGTACCTCGTCGCCTGCATGCACTACACCCGCGAGCTCGCCGCCGAGGCCAACACCATCGCCCGCGCCGGCAGCACCAAGGGCCGCAAGCTCGACCGCGACGCCGGCCTCGCCATCGTCATGGCCCGCGAGCTCACCGACATCTGCGCCCGCCTCGCCGAAGCCGACATCCGCGTCCGCCAGCCCCTCGGCCAGGGACGTCTGTCCTCCCTCGTGCACTCCATGTACGATCCGGACCACCCGATCGACCACATCCAGGCCATGACCAAGCGCAACGCCTGGCCCGCCGAGCTCGACGCCGTGGAGCCCACCTACCTCCAGGCCAAGACCCGCGAATCCTCCACCCGCGCCCCGTGGTGCCACGCCACCGCGTGGATCAAGGAATGGCCGATGACCCCCGTCGGCGTGAACTTCCTGGCCCCCCTCCTCGTCCACACCCCGGACGTCATCCGCACCGTCGCCGTCACCATGGACCTCGAACCCACCGAGGTCGCCATCGAACGCATGCTGACGGAGAAGACCAACGACGAGGCCGACGCCTCCCGCGCCGCCAAGATGAACCGCACGGTCGACCCCCGCGACATCGCCGCCCACGGCCGGCTCGACCAGAGGGGTGAAGATCTCGCCAGCGGCGCTGCCGGGGTCAACCTCGTCGGGTACATCACGGTGTCCTCCCGTTCCCCCGAAGCCCTCGCCCGCGACAAGCGCACCATCCGCGCCTCCGCCGGCAAGTCCTACCTGAAACTCGAGTGGTGCGACCGCGAGCACCACCGCGCCTTCGTCAACACCCTGCCGTTCGCCACCGGCATCCGACGCTAGCCGGAAGGAAGAGCCGCCATGCGAGATCCCATGTCCGCGCTGACGGACGCCTTCACCAGCTTCCTCTTCGGCAAGGTCGAGACCACCCGCCTGCCCGTCCGCACCTCCACCGGCCAGGCCCAGGCCGTCTACCTGCCCACCGCCGCCCCCGGCCTCGGCGACTCCGGCGTGATCATCGGCCGCGAGGTCTACAGCGGCAAGGGCTACATCTACGACCCCTTCCAGCTCTACGGCCAGCAGCTCCCGGCCCCCCACTGGCTCGTCCTCGGCGAATCCGGCAACGGCAAATCAGCCCTCGAAAAGACCTACGTCCTGCGCCAGCTCCGCTTCCGCGACCGCCAGGTCGTCGTCCTCGACGCCCAGGGCGAGGACGGAGTCGGCGAATGGAACCTCATCGCGGAAGCCCTGGGGATAACCCCCATCCGCCTGGACCCCATCGCCGCCAACGACGGCGGGATCCGCCTCAACCCCCTCGACCCGGCGATCACCACGACCGGCCAGCTCGCGCTGCTCCGCACCATCATCGAGGTGGCGATGGGCCACGGCCTGGACGAACGCTCCGGCTTCGCCCTCAAGGTCGCGCACGCCTACGTCGTCGACACCATCCAGGACCGCCAGCCCGTCCTCACCGACATCGTCGAGCAGCTGCGCCACCCCGAACCCGAATCCGCCCTCGCGATGAACGTCGACATAGACGACGTCCGGGCCTGGGGCCTCGACGTCGCACTCGTCCTCGACCGCCTCGTGGACGGCGACCTGCGCGGCATGTTCGACGGCCCGACGACGGTCGGCATCGACCTCGACGCCCCCCTGATCGTCTTCGACCTCTCCCACATCGACCGCAACTCCATCGCCATGCCCATCCTCATGGCGATCGTCGGCGTGTGGCTGGAACACACCTGGATCCGCCCAGACCGGAAAAAACGGATCTTCCTGGTCGAAGAGGCCTGGCACATCATCAACAGCCCCTTTGTGGCCCAGCTGTTCCAGCGCCTGCTGAAGTTCGGCCGCCGCCTCGGCCTGTCCTTCGTCGCCGTCGTCCACCACCTCTCCGACGTGGTCGACGGAGCCGCCGCCCGCGAAGCCGCGGCCATCCTCAAGATGGCCTCGACCCGCACCATCTACGCCCAGAAAGCCGACGAGGCCCGCGCCACGGGCCGCGTACTCGGCCTCCCCCGCTGGGCGGTGGAGATCATCCCCACCCTCACCCCCGGCATCGCCGTCTGGGACGTCAACGGCAACGTCCAGGTCGTCAAACACCTGATCACCGAGACCGAACGCCCCCTCGTCTACACCGACCGCGCGATGACGGAGTCCTCCACGCCCCAGCAGCTCCCCGAGGACCTGCTGGCCGCGGAACTCGAAGCGGAGGAACGCGCCCTGTACATCGAACGCCAGCGGGGCGCCGGCCCCGGATCCGCGACCACGGTGGCCTGACCGACATGCACGACGCCAGAGGTACGGAGCCCCGCCCGCGCGGCGGCGGCATCCCCGACGGAGCACTGGTCGGCCTCCTGGCCTTCCTCCTCGGCCTCGCCGTCCTGGTCTGGTCTGCCACCGGCCTGGCCGCCCTCTTCGCCAAGGGCGCCTGGCCGTCCACGGTCACCTTCACCCGCACCCCGGGCGCCGTCCGCGCCCTGATAGCGCAACCCCACGACATCCCCGCGGCCTGGCCGGACACCGACCCGTCGGCCCTCTCCGGCTGGGGCCTGTTCTGGGGCCTGTTCATCAGCCAGCTCCTGGTCCTCCTGGTCCTGACGATCTTCACCCTGGGCGTGATCACCCGCACGAAGGCCCGCCGCACCCGCACGAAGACACCACCCGGGGCCACAGGCCCGGCCTCGATCCCGGGCTCGGGCTCGGGATCGGCGTCGGACACGGGCTCGAGTCCGGGGCCGGGCACGGGCATGAGTACGGGCACGGGCACGGCCCCAGGTACGGGCACGGGCCCGACTTCGGGCACCCGCCCGACGCCCGGCCCGGACCGGGACACCACAACCCCGGGCCTGGGCATGGCCTCGGTGACCGGCACCGGCCGAGCCTCGGGCACGAGTCCGGACCGGGACACGGCCAAGCTGCCTGGCGCCCGCCCGGCGGCCGGCCAGGACGCGGGCCAGGTGCCCGGCACCGGCACCGCCACCGGCCCCGACAGCCACTCGGCTGCCGCCGCACACCCGACGCCCGTCCCTCCTCGGGACGCAGTCCCCGTACCGGGCCCGGCACTCAGCCCGGCCCGGGGTCCGGAGCCGACCCCCTCCGCCGCGCACGCCCCGTTCACCGCACCGGCACCGGCACCGGCACCGGCACCGGCACCGGCACCCGTACGCCCCCAGACCCGTGACACCAGGCCTCCGGCCCAGGAGGCCTACCGCTACGGCTTCGGCTACGCACCGCCCGCCCGTACGCACACCCCACCGCCGGCCCACCGGGTCGCCTACGCACCCCCGGCCGAACGCCACCACCTCGCCGTCCAGGCCGTCTCCGCCGCCGAAGGCGCCGTCCTGGTCGTCACG
>NZ_JZWV01001059.1 GCF_000966975.1 Streptomyces katrae
GTCCTGGTCGTCACGTCCTCCCCCACCCTCTGGCAGGACACCAAGGACGCCCGCGCCAAACTCGGCCCCGTCCTCCTCTACGACCCCTCGCACCTGTGCGACACCCCGGCCCGCATGCACTGGAACCCCGCCGACGGCTGCGCCGACCGCGACACCGCCGCCGCCCGGGCGATCGCCCTGCTGGCCCCCGTACGCCCCCAGGCCCGCCTGGACGCAGCCGTCGCCGACACCGCCGAGACCCTCCTCCGCAGCTGGCTCCAGGCGGCCGCCCTCGACGGCCTCCCCTTCAAGCAGCTGGCCCGCTGGGCCCAGGGCAACGGCTCCCAGGAACCGGTACGGATCCTCCGCACCCACCCCCAGGCCGCCCCGGGCGCCGCCGGCGAACTCGAAAGCGCCCTCATCGCGTACCCCGAACGCCGCGAGCAGGCCCAGTACCTGACGGCCCGTGCCCTGTCCTGCCTGACCTCGGTGCACATCCGCGAGGCCTGCAACCCGAACCGAACGGACGCGCTCACGCTCGCATCGTTCGCCGCGGAAGGGGGCACCCTCTACGTAGTGGGTGAGCCCCTGGAGGACCCCCGCACCCGCCCGGGTGCGATGCCGCTGCTCACCGCACTCGCCTCGCACGTGGTCGAGCACGGCCGCCGCATGGCCGCACGGTCATCCCACGGTCGGCTCGACCCACCAATGACTCTGGTCCTCGAGGACGTGGCGGCCGTCGCCCCCGTCCCCCAGCTCCCCGACCTCCTCACGGACGAGAAGGTCCCCCTCCTCGCCCTGTGCCGCAGCCGCGAACAGGCCCGCGCCCGCTGGCCGGAATGGCCGGTCTCCTAGGCTCCCCTACGGCCGCACGAAGACGTACTCGTGCTCCCTGGCGGTCGGGTCGTCCGGCTTCGGGATCACCAGCCCGCTCGCCCGGAACCCGAACCGCCGGTAGAAGCCGGCGGCCCGCTCGTTGCTCTCGTGCACGAAGAGCCGCGCACGCTCCAGCACCGGTTCCTCCCGCGCCCACACCCACTCCAGCGCCGCCTGGAACAGCGCGTCGGTGAGCCCGCTGCCCCGCTGTTCGGCCCGCACGAACACGCCGACGACATGCGCCTGGTCGGTCTCGACGACCTGCCCAAGAAAGTCCTTGGTCCCCGCGTCCTCGATGAACACGGACACGGATCCGTTCCACTGCCCGTCGGGGGCCTCGGCGATGATCTGCGCGACGTGCACCCCCTCCGCCGCGCCGGCGGCCCGGTCCTGCCAGAACTCGTCCGGCTTGGCCGCGGCCTGCTCGAAGGTCTCCAGGAAGGCCAGCGACGCCACGGGATCGCGCAGCGCGTCCAGGCGCAGTCCCTTGACCTTCTCCCACTCGTCGGCCCGCACGGCCCGGATCACATGCTGCGTGTGCTGCTGCTTCGTTTCCATACCCACGCATCCAAACGTCCCGATCACGGCGGGTCAACAAGATATTGACGGGACATTCGACCCCAAAACGCAGAAAAGCCCCGCACCAGGAGGTGCGGGGCTTTCCCACAATGATTGTTCGGCGGCGTCCTACTCTCCCACAGGGTCCCCCCTGCAGTA
>NZ_JZWV01001060.1 GCF_000966975.1 Streptomyces katrae
GTGGCGGGCGGCGTGGAAGCGCTCCAGCCAGCCCGCGGTGCCGTCGGGGGAGCGTTCGGCCTCGGGCAGGCCGGGGTCGGTCAGTCCGGCACTGGCGCCGGACTCCTCCAGCACCTCCAGCCACAGGGCGGACAGTTCGCCCGCCTCGCCCGTGCCGCCCGGCACCATGCCGAGCAGGGTGCCCCGGACGGCCGGAACCCGCTTGGCCAGTGCGATGAGCGGGGCGCGGTGGGACTTCCACCAGCCGGCCGCCGCCCGCAGCGTGGCGGGCAGCGGGAGCAGCTC
>NZ_JZWV01001061.1 GCF_000966975.1 Streptomyces katrae
GCCAGGTACTCCTGCTCGGGCAGGTTGCCGGTCAGCCCGGCCGCCCGGGCGAGGCGGCGCAGCTCGGTCGTGGCCTGCGCGGACGGCGCGAGGCCGCCCGCGGTCCGGCGTACGCACAGGCGGCGGAACCGGGTGAAGGCCTCGGCGGGGGAGACCCGCTGGGCGAGCTCCTTGCCGTAGCCGGTGAGCACCTTGACCGGCAGGGCGCCGGCCAGGGCGAACTCCAGGAAGACGGCGTCGAGGCGGTCCTCGTCGACGGCCAGGCCGTAGCGGGCCTCGGCGGCGCGGGCCCGGCCGAACAGCTGGGCGGCGTAGGTGGTGTTCTCGACGGCGAGGAAGACGCGGGCCGCCTGCTCCAGGAAGACGGGCAGGAAGTGCGGGAGGGAGGCGGCGAGCCGCTCGGAGATCTCGGTGCAGGCGTCGAGGGCGGCCTTGGGCTTGGTCTTCGCCTGCCGGGCCAGCCGGTCCAGCTCCGGGACCAGGGCGAGGGCGTGGTGCCCGTCCTCGGGGTGGTGCACGAGCACCCACTCGGGGAAGCCGAGCGCCTGCCGGCGGCCGAGGCCGACGACGGCGGGCTCGCCGTCCGGCACCAGGCCCAGGAAGCCCGCGGCGAGGTCCTCGGCGGCGCCCAGCTCGGCCGCGGCGAGCCGGACGACGACCCGCTCGTCCCCGAGCGCCGGGTGACGGTACGTCCGGGCGGTCAGCGGGACGGCCCCGGGGCCCGCGTCGGCGGTGTCCGCGGGCAGGACCGCGCCGGCGGCGAGCAGTTCGGAGCTCGCCGTCCGCGTGCCGGTGCCGGTGGTCTCGGTGCTGGTCTCGGTGCTCATGCGTTCCCGCCCTCCTCGATCTTGCGCCCGGCGTACAGCGCCGCGGCCATCCGCATCCCCTCGGACCAGGCCACCGGTCCGACCTCGCCGAGCCGTACGGCCCGGCCCTCCTCGTCGTGCCAGCTGAGGGCGCCGGTCTCCGACTCGTCCTCCCAGTAGGGCTCGCCGATCCACACGGCAGCCTCCACCGCCCGGCCGCCGTCGCGGACCCGGCAGGTGGCGTAGCCGCCGGAGACCCGGTAGCCGAGGCCGGTGGCGCGGGCCGCGAGGCTGAACCGGGAGGGGAACTTGCCGCCCGCGTAGTCCCGTACCTCGGTGGCGGACTCCTTGACGTCCTCGGGCCGGGTCCAGGTCGCCCGGTGGATCTGCTCCACCCGCTGGGTGATGTCCAGCTCGGCCGCGAACTCCCGTACGTCGTCCAGGTCGGGCAGCAGCACCGGATGCGGCAGGGTCACCGTGCGCGGGGAGAGGCGTACGGTCTCGCCGTCGAGGTTGACCACCTTGAGTTCGCCCGCGTCGGTGGCGTCGCGCAGGAAGCCCACCTCGTCGGGGTCGCCGTCGCCGACGACGGCCAGGTCGCGCAGGGCGGCCTGCCAGGCCTCGTCGCGCCAGACCCGGGCCAGCAGGGCGGTCGGCACCGGCAGCGAGGAGACCATCCAGCCGTCGACCTGGGCCGCGCAGGCGGCCTCGTGCCGGTCGAGCCACTCGGCGAGCCGGCGCAGCCGGTCCACCTCGGGATGGTCCCGCAGCGCCTTGGGGACCGTCTTCAACTGCCGCCCCGCGGGCCGTCGTACCGCGACCCGCCCCTCCACGAGGGAGACCTCGTACCCCTCGTCCAACGCCAGCCAAGCCATCAGCCGTGCCCCTCCGCCTGTCCGAAAACCATCTTGCGCAGCCCTGAGGAAGGCTCAAACGCCTGCCTGGCTGCGGTATGTCGGGAGACTAGCGAGCCCCACTGACAACGCCTCGCCGAGGGTGTGCGGGGGCCTGCCGCCGCAGCCGGGCCGAAGCCGCGCCGAAGCGGGTCCGGGGCCGTTCCGGGCCGGAGAACAGCGCTGCCCCCGGTCCTCGGGACCGGGGGCAGCGGCGGGGTGCGTACGGGGATCAGCGGGCGGAGGCGGTCTCCGCGGCCGGCTGCGGAGCGGAGCTCGCGGCGGCGCCCGAACCGGCGTTCACGGCCGTGCGCGGGCCGTGGCCGGAGCGCAGTCCCAGCCAGCTGATGAGGGCGACCAGCGCGAACGCGGCGGCCCCGATCCAGAAGGTGACGGTGAATCCGGACTCGGCCGGCAGCGGCGGGACGCCCTTGGGGAGGTGCTCGATGGTCTTGGACGCCAGGATCGTGGTGACGATGGCGCTGCCGATCGCGCTGCCGGTGGAGCGGGAGATCGAGTTGATGCCGTTGGCGATGCCGCTCTGGTGGTGCGGGACGCTCGACATGATCACGGCGGGCATGGCCGCGTAGCCGAAGCTGACGGCCGCGCCGACGACGACGCCCGCGCCGATGACCGAGGCGGTGTGGCCGTGGTCGAGGGCCAGCCACCCGAAGCCGGCGGCGCCGAGGGCGGCGGCGACGGAGAGCGCGAGACGATGGCACCGGGCAGCAGGAACTGGACGGAGGCGCGCAGGATGGAGGCGTCGAAGCCGTAGCCGGTGAGCTTCTGCGGCATCTGGACGAGGTAGGAGACGCCGAGGAAGTTCGCGAACATGCCGAACCCGACGAGGATGCCGGCCAGGTTGGCCATCAGCACCGGGCGGTGGACGAACATCTTCATGTCGACGAGCGGCTCGGCGACCTTGCCCTCGACCAGCACCCAGACGGCCGTCATCACGGCGGCGCCGGCGAAGCTGCCCAGGGTGCGGGCGGAGGACCAGCCCCACTCGTGGCCCTGGGAGATGGGCAGCAGGAGCAGCAGGAGGGCGATGCCCAGGGTCAGCGCGCCGAGGAAGTCGGTACGGCCGCCGGTCTTGTGACGGGTCGCCGGGACCAGGAAGACGACGGCGAGCAGGGCCAGCGTGGCGAAGCCGGTGGCCATCCAGAAGGCGTTGCGGTAGTCGGCGCCCTCACCGGAGGTCAGCAGGCCGGTGGCGACCAGGGCCAGGCCGCTGCCGAACGCGAGGGTGCCGCTGACCAGCGCCATCGCGCCGGGGAGCTTCTGCGGACGGACCTCCTCGCGCAGGACGGAGAGGGCCAGCGGGAAGATCGCGGTGGCGGCGCCCTGGAGCACCCGGCCCAGGATCAGCAGCGGCAGCGAGCTCGCGAGCGCCGCGACCACGGACCCCGCGACCATCACACCGAGGACGGCCACCAGGGTGGGCTTCTTGCCGTGCTGGTCGCCGAAGCGGCCGAGCAGGGGGGTGAAGACGGCGGCGGACAGCAGGGTGGCGGTGGTGACCCAGCTGACGTTGGCGGTGGAGGTGCCGAGGTCGTTGCGGATCAGGCCCAGGATCGGGACGGGCAGGGTCTGCATCATCGACACGACCATGGCGGCGAGGCTCAGGGCGAAGACGATGACCGTCTCGTTCCCGTTCCTGCCTTCTGCGGGGGCGGATGCGGCGGAGCTCATGGCTGCGGGGACCTTCTCAGTGCTTCGGTGCTTCGGAGTCCTGCGTCGGTTGTTTGAGGACGCAGATGTTTCATGTCATCAAGTACTTCTCCGAAGGTAGCCAGGGATAGTTAAGGTGGTCAAGTAAAAGGTTGATAATGTCAACGATCCTCGAGTATGGTCCGAGGTCATGAGCACCACCGCGACACGCCGCCCCGCCAAGCTGGAACTGCTGGAACTGCTCGCCGCGATCGGCACCGCCCAGTGGCGGGACTTCGCCGCCGCGGCCGCCCGGTACGGGCTGACCTCCACCCAGGCCAAGGTCCTGGCCCAGCTCGACGGCCCGGTGCCCATGCGCGGCCTCGCCTCCCTGCTCGCCTGCGACGCCTCGAACGTCACCGGGATCGTGGACCGGCTGGAGGCGCGCGGGCTGGTGCGGCGCGAGCCCGAGCCGAGGGACCGCCGGGTCAAGAACGTCGTCGCGACCGAGGAGGGGCGCGAGACCATGCGGCGGGTGCGCGAGGAGATGCAGGCCACGCACGGGGCGCTGGACACCCTGGACGAAGTGGAGGGCGCGACCCTCTATGCCCTGCTGGAGCGCCTGCGCCCGGCGATGGAGCGCCGCGCGGAGGTGTGAGGCCCGAGTTCCGGGCCGTGGGCCTGGAGTGTGCGACCGGTCGGAGGTCTGGGTACTCGGGACCGGGTCCTCGCGTCCAGGGCCCGGAAACCCCCGTCAGTCCCGGCTGGCACCCCCGTCAGTCCCGGCCGACGGAGTCCACGGCCGCGTCCAGGGCGGCCGTGAGCCGGCCGAGGCGTTCCTGTAGCTCGCGGATCTCGGCGAGCTCGAATCCGGTGGCCCGCGCGATCCGGCGCGGCACCTCCACCGCCCGCTCCCGCAGGGCGGCGCCCTCCTCCGTGAGCACCGCGTGCACGGACCGCTCGTCCTCGGTGCTGCGCTCGCGGCGGATCAGGCCGGCCGCCTCCAGGCGCTTGAGCAGCGGGGAGAGGGTGCCCGAGTCGAGCCGCAGGTGCTGTCCGAGCTGCTTGACCGGCATCGTCCCGTGCTCCCAGAGCACCAGCATCACCAGGTACTGCGGGTAGGTCAGCTCCAGGTCCTTCAGGATCACCCGGTAGAGCCCGCCGAAGGCGCGGTTCGCGGCGCCCAGCGCGAAGCAGATCTGCCCGTCGAGGCGGAGGAAGTCCTCGTCGCGGAGGGTGGCGCCGCGCTGCTCGGTCGTGGGCTGCTCGGTCATGGGCACCAGTCTACCCGAGCCGCCTTGTGAACGATTGAGTTGTGCACAACTGAATTGTGTGCTCTATTTGTGGTCGAGGGTCGGCCACCGGCCGCCCCGCCCCTCTGAAAGGACCTCCCGATGGACGCGCTGTACACCGCCGTCGCCACCGCCAACGGCCGCGAGGGCCGCGCCGTCAGCTCCGACGGCCAGATCGACCTCGCGCTCGCCATGCCCCCGGCGCTCGGCGGCAACGGCCAGGGCACCAACCCCGAGCAGCTCTTCGCCGCCGGGTACGCCGCCTGCTTCGCCAGCGCGCTGGGCCTGGTCGGCCGGCAGGCCAAGGTGGACACCGGCGACATCTCCGTCACCGCCGAGACCTCCATCGGCCAGGACGCGACCGGCTTCGGCCTGGCGGTGACCCTGCGCATCGAGCTGCCCGAGTCCCTGGAGGGGGAGACCGGCGCCCTGCTCGTCAAGCAGGCGCACGAGGTGTGCCCGTACTCCAAGGCCACCCGGGGCAACATCCCCGTCGAGCTCGTCATCGAGTAACGGGCCCGCTCCCGCCGCTCAGGCGGTGCGCCGCGCGGCCACCACCGCGCAGGCCACCGCCAGCGGCAGCTCCGCCCCGGCCGCCAGCAGCAGCGCCAGGCCCTGCCCGCCGGTCCCCGCCGAGGTGGTCACGTCGAACCAGGCGTCCATCACCAGCAGCGCCGCCGTCGCCGCCGCCACCGGCGCGACCCGCGGATCGCCCTTGCGCAGCAGCAGACCCGTCCCGGTCAGCCCGGCCGCCAGCATCGCGTCGAGGCCTATCCAGGCGGCGGACCAGTTGGACACCTCGGCCGTCCGCGGCATCGTCCCCGCCAGCACCACCATCCACGGCAGCAGCGCCAGCCCGCACCCGGTGAACACCGTGGCCGGCCGGGGCGGACGCCGGCCCGCCCAGCCGGACCACACCCGGCCGGCCGGCGTACGCAGGGCGACGGCGGGGCGGCGGGCCGGGAACCGAGGGGCGGCGAGGGCCATGGCGGCGGGTCTCCTTCCGGGCCGGCGGTCCGTCCGCCGGGCACACCACCACTCTGTCCGCCGGCGCCGCCGCGATCAGTAGCCCCACCGTCCGAACCCGGGGTGGTGCCAGGTACACCCCCCACCGGGCACCAGGGTGGTGGCATCCCCCCTGACCTGTGCGATTACCGTACGGGTATGGCAACTTGGGACGCCCTGAAGCGTTCGTACACCTGGACCGTGGGGCACACCCCGTGGTCGGCCTGGGCCTGGCGCAATACGGCCTTCAGCGTCGCGGCGATCCCGCCCGCGCTGCCGGTCGCCACCGGCCTCCTCCTGCTGACCGTGGCCGCACCCGGCCGCACCGCCCTCCCGCTCCTGCTCTGCCTGGCGCTCTCCCCGCTGCTGACGAAGCTCCAGCGCAGCCGCTTCCGGGTACTGCTCGGCCTGGACGTACCGCCCGTCGTCCACACCCACCCCTGGCGCACCGTACGCGGACTGTCCGAACGGCTGCGCTCCGAGGCGACCCGGCGCCAGTACGCCTACCACCTCGCCGTCAGCCCGCTCGCCGCCCTCGGGGCCGGCCTGCTCGTGCTCACCTGGGCCTGCGGCCTCGCCGGAGCCTCCGCCTACGCCTGGGTCTGGATGCTCCCCTCCGACGGCGAACTCCCCGACTTCGGCTGGACCCGCCAGTACGACCTCCTCACCGTCGGCGGCGCCCTCATGCTGCTCGCCGCACCCTGGATGGCGGCGCTCCTGACCCGGCTCGACGCCCTCGCCGCCGCCTCCCTCCTCGGCCCCAACCGGGCCCGCGAACTCCAGCGGCGCGTCGAGGACCTCGCCGAGAGCCGCGCCGGGGTGCTGGACGCCGCAGACATCGAACGCCGCCGCATCGAACGCGACCTGCACGACGGCGCACAACAGCGCCTGGTCTCCCTCGCCATGAACCTCGGCATCGCCCGCGCCACCCTCCAGGACCTCCCGCCCGAGGCCAAGGCCGTCATCGACGAGGCCCACCGCGAGGCGAAGGAGGCCATCGAGGAACTCAGCAACCTGGTACGGGGCCTGCACCCAGCCGTCCTGGAGGACCGCGGCCTCGACGCCGCCCTCTCCGGGATCGCCGCCCGCGCCCCGTTGCCCGTCGAACTCACCGTGGACCTCGCCGAACGCCCCGGCCCCACCGTCGAGGCCGTCGCCTACTTCGTCGTCTCCGAAGCCCTCGCCAACGTCGCCAAGCACGCCCGAGCCCGCCGCTGTTCGGTCACCGTCGCCCGGGTCCCGGG
>NZ_JZWV01001062.1 GCF_000966975.1 Streptomyces katrae
CGTCGCCCGGGTCCCGGGCGGATCCCGCGGCGACCTGCTGCGCGTCGTCGTCACCGACGACGGGGTGGGCGGCGCCGACCCGGCCGGCGGCACCGGTCTGACCGGTCTGCGCAAACGCGTAGGGTCGGTCGACGGAACCATCCTGATCAACAGCCCCCAAGGGGGCCCTACCGTCGTCACCGTGGAGCTGCCGTGCGGGCTGTGATCGCCGAGGACTCCGTCCTCCTGCGCATAGGTCTTGTCAAAGTCCTCGAAATGGCCGGCTTCGAGGTGGCCGCCGAGACCGGCGACGCCGAGGCGCTGCTCGCCGCCGTCGAGGAACACCGGCCCGACCTCGCCCTCGTCGACGTCCGGATGCCGCCCGGATTCACCGACGAGGGTGTCCGGGCCGCCCTGATGATCCGCAGTCAGAGCCCGGAGACGGCCGTACTGCTGCTCTCCCAGTTCGTCGAGGAGCGCTACGCCGCCGACCTGCTGTCCTCCCAGAGCGGGGCGGGCATCGGCTACCTGCTCAAGCAGCGCGTCGCCGACGTCGAGGAGTTCATCGACGCCCTGCGCCGCGTCGCGGCCGGCGGCACCGCCCTCGACCCGCAGGTCGTCGCCCAGCTGCTGCTGCGCCGCGGCGGCCCCGACCCCCTGGAGCGCCTCACCCCGCGCGAGCGCGAGGTCCTCGCCCTGATGGCCGAGGGCCGCTCCAACGCGGGGATCGCCGAGGGACTCGTCGTGAGCGAGAGCGCCGTGGCCAAGCACATCAACAACATCTTCACCAAGCTCGACCTGCCCCCGGCCGCCGAGGCCCACCGGCGCGTCCTCGCGGTCCTGCGCTTCCTGGACGGCGCCTCGTGAGCCGCCCCGCCGGCGGCCCGGCCGCTCCCGTCCCGCGCGGCCAGCGCCTCGCCTGGTACACGGCCGCCGCGCTGAGCGCCGTCCTCGTGGTGGCCGCGGCCGGCTGGCAGGTACGGGCGGACATCGGCGCCCGCACCGCGGTGGAGGTCGTCGGCGGCGAGGCGGACGTGACCGTCACCCCGCGCGGGGACCAGGAGGTCGGCTACCGGGCCGCCCTCACCTGGACCTTCGAGGAACCGTCCGTCGAGGAGAGCTGGCTCGGCGACACCCTCAAGCTGACCCCGCGCTGCCCCGGCGACCAGGCCGGGGTCGCCCTCGGCACCGGATGCTCGGTCCGCCTCGCGGTGACCGTCCCCGCCGGGGTCCCGGTCAGGGTCTCCGGGAGCTCCGGCCGGGTCACCGTCAGCGGTCTCGCCGGCCCCGTCGACGCCGACATGGGATCGGGCAACCTGGTCCTCGCCGATCTGCGCGGCCCCCTGCGGGCCAGGGTCGGCTCCGGCACCCTGCTCGCGACCGGCCTCACCGCCCCCGGAACCGACGTCCGCGCCGACTCCGGGCACGCGGAGGTCACCTTCGCCGCCCCGCCGGACCGGGTCACCGGCCACGTCGGAGCCGGCAGCCTGGAGGTCACCCTCCCCACGGCCACCCGCTACCGCGTCAGCTGCCGTGCGGGCGCCGGCCGTTGCCACACCGAGGACGCCCTGCGCGATCCCTCGGCCACCCGCGTCCTGGACCTGGAGGCGGGAGCCGGCGACGCCCGTGCCGGCTACCGCCGGGCGTCCGCCTCCTGACCCGGCCCGGTCAGACGATGTGCCGCCCGCCGTCCACGGTGACCACGTCCCCCGTGGTGTAGGCGGCGTTCACCAGGTACAGCGTCGCCTCCGCGACGTCCTGCGGGGTGCCCACCCGGCGCAGCGGGGTGTTCTCGGTGATCCACTCGCGGGAGCTCTCCCAGACCTCCTCCTCCCCCTCGTACCAGGGCGTGTCGATCAGCCCCGGCGCCACCGCGTTGACGCGGACCGACGGGCCCAGCTGGGAGGCGAGCAGCCGGGTCATGTGGTTGACGGCCGCCTTGCTCACGGCGTACGGGACCGAACTCCCCATGGCCCGGGTGGCGGACACCGAGGAGATGTTCACGACGGCGCCCGCACCGGACTCGCGCAGGTGCGGCACGGCCGCGGTGATCATCTGCCAGGTGCCGACCACGTTGACGTCGAAGATCTCCCGCCACGCCCGCGCGTCCGCGGCCTCCAGGTCGCCGAGCGGGATGAAGCGGGTCACGCCCGCGTTGTTGACCAGGATGTCCAGCCGGCCGTAGGCGTCGATCGCGGCCCGGACGATCCTCCGCGCGTCCTCGGCGTCGGAGACGTCCCCCTGCACGTACACGGCGTCCGGGAGCCGGGCGGCGAGCTCCTTGCCGGCCTCGGCGCTGCGTGCGGAGTTAACGACCA